>NZ_CP134951.1 GCF_032116555.1 Halobaculum sp. XH14 | reverse complement strand
GTTGTCCAGTTCGTACAGTTTGGATGGGTTTCCTCGTTCGCTGGTCTCTGCCCTCTCACCCCGTTCTGACGGCTCGCGCAGTTCGGCTCTCCGGGACTCTTCGGACCGCTTTCCCGTCCGCACCCGACAACCCGGACGAACTGTCCCACGCGCTCGAACTTCCCGAACCGGGTCGGCCGTCCGACCCGGCACAGTACGATCGGCTGGATCGTCCGTCCGACGCACCCCCGGTACTCACGGGCGGGCCGCGGTGGCCACGGCGCGTCGCCCATCGTGGCGTGAACGGTCCGACCCCGTCGCGTCCCGTTGCGGCCGAAATCGGGGTTCGTACACCATCACACGCTATATACATGTTCGAACGCTGGCGGGTCCGGCTGCCACTCCGGGTGCGTCGCTCTCCACCGGAGCGGCATCGGCCGCGGACCGGCTGAATAGCCTATCGAGGACTCCCCTGCTCAGGAATCAGATGGATCGACTCCCGGGGAATCAGCACCCGGAGTTCGGCGCCGGCGTCGATCCCCAGTCGCTCGAACGTCGGCGGGCGAACGCTCGCGGTGATCGTAAACGACCCCGCGTCGACGTCGACCCGGTACTCGTTCCCCTCGTTCACCCAGCGGTCGACGGTCCCGGCGACGGCGCTCGCCGCCTCGGCTTCGCCGGCTCCGTCGGGGGCCCGGAGCTCGACCCGCGCCGGGTGGATACAGACCGTGACTGGCGCGTCGGGAGCGATACTGGAGTCCGACGCGCCGGTCCGGAACGGAACGTCGCCGACCCGGACCGACGCGCCGTCCCCGGTCCGCTCGGTCACCCTGCCCTCGAGGACGTTCTCGGTGCCGGTAAAGCGCGCGACGAACCGGCTGGCGGGCCGGTCGAGCACCCGCGAGGGCGACCCGATCTGTTCGATGCTGCCGTCCCGAACGATGGCGATCCGGTCGCCCAGCGCCGTCGCGGTCCGCTGGTCGTGCGTGACGTAGAGGATCGGGACGTCGAGCGACTCGAACAGGCCGTGGAGTTCGTCGCGGAGGCGCTTCCGGATCGGGGCGTCGAGGCTCGACAGCGGTTCGTCGAGCAGCAGCGCGTCCGGGTCCGCGGCCAGCGTTCGTGCGAGCGCGACCCGCTGGCGCTCGCCGCCAGAGAGCGTCGCGGGCGGCCGGTCGAGGACCCCGTCCAGTTCGAGCACCGCCGCGAGTTCGTCGACGCGGTCGGCGGAGACGGCCGCGTACTCGACGTTCTCCCGGGCGGTCATGTGCGGGAACAGCGCCCCCTCCTGGAACACCATCCCGACGCGTCGGTCCTCGGGCGACCGGCCGACCAGCTCCCGCCCGTCGAGCCGGATCGACCCCGAATCGGGATCGGCGATCCCCGCGACCGCCGAGAGGAGCGTCGTCTTGCCGCTGCCCGAGGGCCCCAGCACCGCCAGAACCTCGGTCTCGACGGTCAGGTCGACGGGGCCGAACGAGAACCCGCCGTACGTCTTCGACAGTCGGGACAGTTCGAGCGTCATGCCCAGGGGTTCGACGCGACGGTGTTGAAGAGCAGGAGCGCCCCGACGGCGATCACGACCAGCAGTATCGCCACCGGGTAGGCGCGCTCGAGCCCGAGCGCCTGGAACGACACCCAGATCTCGACCGGCATCGTCCGCGGGTAGTACGCCACCATCATCGTCGCGCCGAACTCGCCCATCGCCCGCGCGAACGCGAGCGTCATCCCGGCGAGGATCCCCGGTCCGGCGAGCGGCAGCGTCACGTGGCGGGCGGTCCGCCAGCGGCTCTTGCCCAGCGAGCGCGAGGCGTGTTCGAGCGTCCGGTCGACGCTCTCGAAGGCCGCCTTGGCCGTCACGACGACGAACGGCGACGCGACGAACGTCTGGGCGAGCACCACGCCCGCGAGCGACCGGGTGAGCGGGAGGCCCGCGGCGGCGGCCGCCCCGCCGATGGGCGTGTCGGGGCCGAACACGGTGAGCAACACGACCCCGCCGACGGTCGGCGGGAGCACCAGCGGGAGCACGGCGGCGGCGAGGACGGCGGTCGTCCAGCGCGTCTCGGCGCGCGCGAGCCAGTACGCGAGCGGGAGGCCAAGGACCGTGGCGAGCGCCGTGGTGATGGAGGCCGACAGCAGCGACGTCGTCGCCGCCGATCGGACGGTCGGGTCGGACAGCCCGCCGAGCACCTCGGCCGGCGACGCCGACAGGAACAGCGACGCCATCGGCGCGAGGTAGTAGACGAGCAACAGCCCGCCCAGCGCGAGCGCCATCGACAGCCAGTCGAGCGAGCGGAGCCACCCCCGGTGCGTCGTTCGTGTTGCCATGGTTGGTCAGATCAGGACCGTGATTTCCGAGACGGCGTCGCCGGGCGCGCGTTCGGTCGGCGGGCGGTTCGATCGGCTGCCGTTCGATCCGTCCGTCGCCCGCCGCACCTCGTCGGGGACCGCGCCCTCGTAGCGCGGGAACCGGTCGCTGCCCACGAACCCGGACTCCGCGAGGTACGAGCCCGTCGTGTGGACGGCGAACACCGAGCGCGCGGCGTCGCTCATCCGGCGGATCGTCGACGCGTACTCGATGGGCCCGCCGCGGACGACCTGTCCGCTCGGCAGTTCGTAGGAGACCGTCGAGTACCAGCCGTCGTCGTACCCCGGGTCGCCCAGGTCGATCTCGTCCGGGAGGGCGACGTACTCGTAGTCGCGCTCGACGGCCATGTTCCGGTAGGCGAACGCGGCGTCGATCGAGCCGGTCTCGAACCGGCTGAGCAGCCCCGTCTCGGGGTAGATCTGCTCCCGGCGCGGGATTCGCTCCCGCAGGTCCGGCGCGTCGTCGTAGTACCGCGAGGCGAGTTCGAGCGCGAACAGCGTGCGATAGCCCAGCGGGTCCTGGTCGGGGTCGGTCCGGCCGAGCCGCACCTCGCGCTCGACCAGCGGCTCGTACCACCGCTCGGGGCTCGCGCCGGCGACCCGGCGTCCGCCCGCCGTGTCGGGGTTGTACGCGAGGACGACGGCGTTGCTCGTGAACACCGAGTACCACGGCGGCGACAGCGGCCGCTCGAACAGCGCCGTGTCGGCGACGGTGACGATGTCGGGGTCGCGCTGCCCCTCGTCGATCAGCCGGGCGACGGTCGCCGAGCCGTGCGACTCGATCCGGACCGGGACGTCGACCGCGGGTTCGAGCCCGCGTTCGAGCGCGTGCTGGAGGCTGCCAGCCGAGAGGACGGCGACGGTCGGCGACTCCTCGCCGGCGTCGTCTCCGGTCGCCCCCGCGGGCGACCAGCCGCGCAGACAGCCCGCAAGCCCGGCCGCGCCCGCCACGCCGGTCGCTCGCAGGAACCGCCGGCGCGAACGGCCGCCCCCTTCCGGTCGTTGTTTCCGCACGGACACAACCGTCGTTGTTTCGGACTCGGCATAACCGTTTTGCCCGTCGGGGGAGACGGGACCGCATGGACCTCGAGGTCGACGTGGACACGCAACTGGACGGGGCGGGGGTGCAGTTCGGCGAGCGCGACGCGGAGCTGCTCCGGGCGGTCCACGAGCACGGGTCGCTCAACGGCGCGGCGACCGCGCTGGGACGGTCCTACTCCCGCTCGCAGCGCCGCGTCGTCGAACTGGAGGACGCGTTCGGACGGCTGGTCGACCGCCAGCGCGGTGGGTCCGGCGGCGGCGGGAGTTCACTGACCGACGCGGCCGACCGGCTCCTCGCGGAGTTCGACCGGGTGGCCGCCGAGTTCACCGACCTGACCGAACTCGAGGAGACGGTGCTCGACGGCACGGTCGTCGAGACGGACGGGGAACTCGGGACGGTCGAGACGGACGCGGGGCCCGTCCGGGCGATCGTCCCCGCCTCCGCCCGGGACGTTCGGCTGGCGGTCCGGGCCGACGCCATCACGCTCCACGCGCCCGGAAGCGTCCCGGGGACGGAGACGAGCGCCCGGAACCGGTTCAACGGCGAGGTCCGCGAGGTCACCGAGGGCGACGCGCTCGCGCTGGTCGTCGTCGACGTCGGCGCCGACGCCGACCTGACCGTCCTCGTGACCCGGACGAGCGTCGACACCCTCGCGCTCGCCCCGGACTCGCCGGTCGTCGCCTCGTTCAAGGCGACCGCGACGCGGGCGTTCCCGGCGGGCTCGTACGGCCAGGACTGAGCCGAGCGGATCGGGCCGTGCCGCTCGCCACCGGGTGGGCGCGGATCGACTCCACAAGGTTCAACAGCGGTTCGAGGAACCGTCGATCATGGGTCTGTCCGCCGTCGGCAGGAAGGACTTCCACGACTCGATCCGCTCGTTCTCCCTGGTGGGGCTCACCCTCCTGTTCGCGCTGTTCGCGACCGGGCTCGCCGCGATCCAGTTCGTCCCGCCCGTGTACCGGGACGCCGCGCTCGGGACGGACACGCTGGCGCTGCTGAACAGCATGCGACAGCCGACGGTGTTCCTGGTCCCGCTGATCGGGCTCGTCCTGGCGTACGACGCCGTCGCCGGCGAGCGGGAGAGCGGCAGCCTTCGACTCCTGCTCGGGCTTCCCAACTCCAGGGCCGACGTCGTGTTCGGCAAGTTCGTCGGCCGAACCGGCGTGATCGCCGTGTCGATACTGGTCGGGTACGCCGTGGCGGGGGCGGTCGCGCTCCTCACCTACGACACGTTCGACGTCTCGGTGTTCGCCCGCCTCACGCTGATTACGGTGCTCTACGGCGCGGTATACGTCGCGCTCGCGACCGGCTTCTCGGCGGGAATGGCCTCCCGGATGCGGGCGTTCGTCGGCGCCGGCGCGCTGTACTCGCTGTTCCTGCTGGGCTGGGACGTCCTCCTGTATCTCCTCCAGCTCGCGGTCTACGGGCAGGAGATCCCGGAGGCCGGGTTGCCGGACTGGTTCCTCTTGCTCGGGCTGCTCAACCCCTCGACGGCGTTCATGCACGCCGCCAGGGCCGTCATCCCGGAGTACGCCGAGCTCTCCGTTTACCCGTCCGGGGGCGCGTTCTACCTCCAGGACTGGATGGGCTTCGTGGTCCTCGGGCTCTGGACCGCGGTTCCGCTCGCGTTCGGCTACCTGCGCTTTGAGGGGCTGGACGTCCACTGAACCGACCGTCCGAGCGTCCGGCGATCGCCGTTCGTGGCCGGAACTAGGCCGCGCCCGCCGGCCGAACACACACCGGTTTTCGAGTGCTTTTCGGGGGACCGGCCCCCGCTAGCGGCGGGTCGGGCGGCGACGACGGGCCGCCTACCCGCGCCACTCCAGCACCGTCGCGGCCCAGGTGTAGCCCGTGCCGGCCGCGAGAAACAGCACCACGTCGCCCGGTTCGACGTGCCCCGAGTCCAGCCCTTCCCGGAGCGCGAGCCCCTGGTCGGCGCTCTGGACGTGGCCGTAGCCGTCGAGGTAGTGGTGGCCGTCCTCGCCGACGCCCAGTTCCGAGACGAGGTGCTCGTGGAACGAGCGCTTCATGTGGGTGAGCGCGACGAAGTCGACGTCCGAACGGTCGTACCCCGACTTCTCCAGGCTCCCGTCGGCGACGCGGAGGAACGCCGGGGCGCTCACCTCGGCGAGCCGCTCCTTCATGTCCTCCGGGTCGGGGACCGAGAGGGCGTGGAGCCCCTCGGCGACGGTGTCGGCCGAGGCCGGCCGCTTCGACCCGCCGGCCGGCATCACCACGTCCATCGAGAAGCTCCCGTCGGTGTGGGCGGCCGACTCCCGGACGACGGCGCGGGTGCGGTCGTCCGGGGGGTCGGCCTCGAGGACGGTCGCGGCCGCGCCGGCGCCGAAGTTGAACATGAAGCTCGCGTCCTCGTCGCCGTAGTCGACCAGGTCCTCCTCGCGGCTTGCCGTGACGAGCAGCGCCGTGTCGACGTCGCCGGTCCGGAGCTGTGCGGCCGTGTGGCGGATGGCGACGGGCGCGCCGCCACAGAGCGCGTACGACTCGTGGGCGTAGGCGTCCTCGGCCACGATGCGGTCACAGACGTTCGCCGCGGCCGACCAGACGACGTGGTCCTTGTACTCGCTGCCGTGATAGAGCACGAGGTCGAGGTCGGCGGCGTCGAGGCCGGCGTCGGACAGCGCCTCCTCGGCGGCAGCGACGCTCATGTCCGTGACGTGGTCCCCGTCGGGCGCGGCGACGTGCTTCTCGCGGACGCCCATCTTCTCCACGACGACGTCCCGCGGGATGTCGCTCGCCGCGGCGATCTCCCCGCCGGAGACCGTTTCGTCCGGAACGTACGTCCCGAGCCCGGTGAGTCCGACCTCGCGGAGGTGGGTGGCGTCCGGTCGGGCTCCCGTGGCCTCCTCGCTCACTGGAACCACCGTCGCACGTGTGCGGGCGCGGCCTTCGCCACCCGGCCGCCGAGCCGGTCGCGGAGCGTCCCGAGCAGCCCGTTGGGCACGTAGAGGACGAACAGGACGAACAGCAGGCCGACGTACAGCGCGGCGTGGCCGTTGAGGAACGTGTCGATCGCCTCGCCGAACGTCAGCCCGTTGTAGATCTCGGTCGCCAACGTGTCCTCGCCGAGGTTCGCGCGGAGGTACGGGAGCAGGCCGCCCCCGCCGCCCTCCTTCGAGAGGAACTCGCGGACGCCCTCGTCGAGCAGGTGGCCGTACAGCGGCCCGACGAGCGTGCCGAACCCGCCGATGATCGACGCCAGCAGCGCGTCGCCCGCGACGAGGAAGTAGAACCCGTTCTCGGGCGTCACCGACCGGCGGAAGCCGGCGAACAGCGCGCCGGCGACGCCGGCGAAGAAGCCCGAGATCACGAACGCGCCCAGCTTGTACGCGTAGGTGTTGTAGCCGACCGCGCGGGCCCGTTCCTCGTTCTCGCGGATGGCGAGCATCACCGTGCCGAACGGCGAGTGGATGAGCCGCTGCATGAGGAGATAACAGACCAGCACCACCGTGCCGACGGCGTAGAAGGACACCTCGGTCGGGCTCAGGCTGATGAACCCGAGCAGGCCCTCGACGGAGTCGCCGGTCAACTGGCCGATGGCGACGGTGAGCGAGTCGACGTACGGGACGCCGATCTCGAAGCCGCCGACCGGGCCGGTGACCGCGATGCCCTCCTGGGGTGCGGTGCCGACGAAGTCCCAGCCGCGGACGAACACGTACAGCACCTGCGAGAAGCCGAGGGTGATCATGGCGAAGTACACCCCAGACAGCCGGAACGAGACGCTGCCGATGGCCAGCGCCACGACGGCCGCGGCGACGCCCGCGAGCACCAGCAGCAGCATGAACGGCGTCTCCGGCCCGAGCAGGGTGCCCAGGACGGGAACCGTCACCGCGAGCTTCTCATTGGCCACGAGCACGACGACGTACGCGCCGGTGCCGTAGAACGCCGCGTGGCCGAACGAGAGGTAGCCGGTGTAGCCGCTGATGAAGTCGAACGACATGGCGAACAGCGCGAAGAACAGCACGACGACCAGCGTCTCCACGCGGGGCAACAGCGCGACGAACTCGGCAGACAGCGGCGAGTTCACCAGCAGGCTGTACACGCCTGGGTAGGCCGCGAACGCCAGCACCACCGCGAGGTGGACCAGGTGGTCGCGCGCGTAGCGACGGTACCAGGGGTCGGTGGCGGTCGCCCGCCCTGTCCCGGTTTCGGCCGCGGCGGAGTCGTTCGCGTCCGCCACGTCGACGCCCGCGTTGCCGTCGGCGGGTTCGCCGCCGTCGGTCCGGTCGGACCCGGCGGGGGCGTCGCCGGCCGAATCGCCCGCCCCGACGTCGCGACGGTCGGGGTCGCTAATGGCCTCCCACCTCCGAGACGCCGTACAGGCCCTGCGGTTTCACGACGAGCATGACGACGAGGATGAGGAAGATGGTCATCTCGGGGAGGCCCGTGAACGCGATGTAGTTCTGGAACCACCAGGTCATCGTCGCGTCGACGAGGCCGACGAGCAGCGCCGCGACGACCGTGCCGCGGAACGTCCCCAGCCCGCCGATGATGACGACGACGAACGCCGGCAGCAGCGTCTCCGCGGCCAGCGGCACCGACGCGCCCCACGCGGAGTCCCACGCGAGCAGCACGCCCGCGGCGCCCGCGAGCCCCGTGCCGAGCGCGAACACGACGGTGAACACCCGGCGTACGTCGACGCCGAGCGCGCTCAGCATCTCGCTGTCCTCGCTGCCGGCGCGAACGAACAGGCCGTAGCGCGTCCGCGTGAGGAACAGGTGGACGCCGACGACGGTGAGCAGGCCGAAGAGGAGCTGGAACAGCTCCAGCCCGCCGATCAGGCCGCCGTACGTCTCCGAGAGGAACGCCGGCTTCGTGCCGAGCACGTCCTGCCAGACGGTCGTGGGCTGGAGCCCGTAGAACAGCACGAGGATGCGCGCGATCTCGTCGAGCATCAGCGTCACGCCGAACGTGAGCAGGATCTGGTACAGCGGCGGCCGGTCGTAAATGGGCCTGATGAGCCCGACCTCCAGCGCGCCGCCGAGCGCGGCGAGCGCGCCGAAGGCGACGACGACCGCGACGCCGAACATGAGGAGCCGGAACGCCGCGCCGCTCGACCCCCCGACGGTGGCGACGAGCGCGAGGCTGCCCAGGTACGCGCCGATCATCGTCAGCGAGCCGTGCGCGAAGTTGAGCACGCCCATCAGCCCGAACACGAGCGTCAGGCCGGCCGCGATCATGACGTACAGGCCGGCCTCCGCGAGCCCCCGGAGGAACACCTCCGCGAGCGTCCTCGGCGAGAGGAACTCGACGATGGCGTCGACGACCAGCGGCGCGACCGTCACCGAGTCGACCGCCGACAGCGTCACGGCGAGGGAGCTTCCAGCCGAGACGACGGCGGCGAGGGAGGAAGCCGCGGGGCTCATGCCGAGAGGTACCTCCTGAGCCGGTCGGAGTCGGCGTCGACCGCCGCCGTGTCGCCCTCGTCGACGACCGTGCCGTGATCGAGCACGTAGAAGCGGTCGGCGACGTCGAGCGCGAGCGGGAGGTTCTGTTCGACCAGCAGCATCGTCGTGTCGCTGGCGGCGTCGGCGAGCGCGTCGGCGACGGCCTCGACGATCTGCGGGGCCAGTCCCTCGCTCGGCTCGTCGACGAGCAGCAGGTCGTTCCCGCCGACGAGCCCCCGGGCGATGGCGAGCATCTGCTGTTGCCCGCCCGAGAGGTCGCCCGCCTTCGCCTCGCGGCGCTCCGCGAGGTCGGGGAACGTCTTGAAGGCGAGTTCCAGCCCCTCGTCGGTCGCGTCGCCGTCGGGCACCGCGACGCGGACGTTCTCCTCGACGGTGAGCTGGGCGAACATCCGGCGGTCCTCCGGGATCCAGCCGACGCCGCGGTCGGCGACCTCGTGGGTGCCGCGCCCGACGAGTTCCTCGCCGCGCAGGCGCACCGAGCCCTCGCGCGGCGGGGTGAGCTGGAGCACCGAGCGGAGCGTCGTCGTCTTGCCGACGCCGTTCCGGCCCATCAGCGCGACGACCTCGCCCTCGCGGACCTCCAGGTCGACGCCCTCGAGCACGTGGCTCTCGCCGTAGTACGTCCGGACGCCTTCGAGTTCGAGCAGCGGTGTGCCGCCCCGAGTCGGAGCGTCGGCGTCCGAACTCACGCGGCCTCACCTCCCGTCGCGGCCCCCGATTCGTCGGCCTCACCGTCGGCGTCGCTGCCGGCGGTGCCGGGCTCGTAGCCGCCCAGATACGCCTCCTGGACCGCCGGGTCCTCGCGGACCGCCGCCGGCTCGTCGTCAGCGATGACCGCGCCCTGGTTGAGCACGACCACGCGGTCGGAGACCTCCATCACGATGTCCATGTTGTGCTCGACCAGCAGCACGGCGTGGTCGGCCGCGACGTCCTCGATGAGGTCGACGACGCGGTCGACGCTCTCGGAGGAGACCCCGGCGTTCGGCTCGTCGAGCAGCAGGACGTCCGGGTCGCCCGCGAGCGCGATGCCGACCTCCAGTTGCCGTTTCGCGCCGTGGGAGAGCGCGCTCGCCGGCTCCTCGGCGCGGTCGGCGAGGCCGACGCGGTCGAGGACGGCGTACGCCTCGTCGAGATACCTGTCCAGCTGGCCGGCGTTGCGCCAGAAGTTCGCGGCGTCGGGGCCGGCCGCCTGCGCGGCGACGCGGACGTTCTCTAGCACGGTGCTCGCGGGGAAGACGTTCGTGATCTGGTAGGACCGGTGGACGCCCATGGAGGCCACCTCGTGGGGGGACGCGCCGGTGACGTCGCGCCAGCCGTCCGCGTCGACGCCGGCGTCGTCGGATTCAGCGTTCCCGCCGGCCCGGCCGGTCCGGAGCTCGACGGTTCCCTCCGAGGGGTCGAGCGCCCCCGTGAGGAGGTTGAAGAAGGTGGTCTTGCCGGCCCCGTTGGGACCGATGAGCGAACAGAGTTCGTCCTCCCCGAGCGCCAGGCCCACGTCGTCGACGGCCGTGAGACCGCCGAACCGTCTGGTGAGCCCTCGGGTCCGCAGCATCTACAGCGAGCAGTTCATCCCGTCCGCGTCGGCCGGGATGGTCGTCTGGTCGGCGGGGATGCGCGCGGTCGGCTCGCCGGGCTGGACGGCCGACCCCCACGACTCGCTCCACTCGTCGGCGGTCGGGACGAGGTTGGCGACGGTCATCTCCGAGCGGGCCTGCCCGTTGTACTCCTGGAACGTGTAGGCGTCCGTCCCCTTCGGCGTCTCGGCGATCGTCATGCCGGTGAGCTCCGCGGCGATGTCGGCCCCCTCGGTGGAGCCGCCCGCCTCGACGGCCTGCACGATGGCCGAGGCGGCCGCGAACGTGCCCGAACTGAACAGGTCCGGCACTTTGCCGTACGCGTTCGTGTACCCCTCGACGAACGTCGTGTTGATCTCGTTGTCGTACTGGTTCCAGTGGTAGCGCGTCGTGAACGGCCCCATGCCGAGCCCGTCGAGCTTCTCCTGGGTGAGCGGCTCGCCGAGCGAGTTCTGGAGCAGACCGCCGATGACCGCGTTGGTGATCTCGGTGGCGATGCCGCCGAACGCGCGGAACTCGTAGTCGCCGTTGAGGAACGTCGTGAACAGGTTGGGGAGCGTGGCGACCGTGAACCCGGTGACGATGCCCTCGGCGCCCGCCTCGGCGGCGTTGTCGAGCAGGCCCTCCCACTCGCTGTACCCCTGCGGGACGAAGCGCTTGCCGACGATCTCGACGCCCTCCTCGGTGAGCACGTCCTCGTAGTTGTTCACGACCGCGCGGCCGAACGAGTAGTCCGCGCCGAACAGGTACACCGTCGAGACGTCCGACTCCTGGGCGACGTACTTCCCGCCCGAGCGGGCGTCCATCGCCGTGTTCTCGGAGGCGCGGAAGATCATGTCGCCACAGCTCGACTGCTCGGCGGTCGCGGCCGCGGAGGCCGCCGGGCCCATCATGTACGGGACGTCGGCCTGCTGGGCGACCTGCTCGCTCACCCGCGTCGCCGCCCCCGAGGAGGCACAGCCGAACAGCATGTCGACCTCCTCGTCGGTGACGAGGTTCGTCGCGAGCGACTGGGCCTGGTCGGCCGAGAAGCCGCTGTCGCGGACGAGCAGTTCGTAGTCGACGTCGCCGACGGTGACCGTCTGGCTCCCGGACTCGGCGGCGACCTGCGGCTCCGTACCCGCCTTGTAGGCGAGCCCCGACGAGAAGCCCCACACCGACTGCTGGCCGTAGTACTGGAGATCCCCCGAAATCGGCTGGAGAACCCCGATCTTCACCGACCCGGACGCGCCGCCTGAATCTCCCATTGTTGTCCCGTTCTGCGTCGTCCCCGTGTCGTTCCCGCCACTGGCGTCGGTCGGCGTGTCGGTCCCGTCCCCGCCCCCGGAACAGCCCGCGAGGCCGGTGACGCCCGCCGCGCCGATCGCCGCGATGGCCCGGCGCCGTGTGATACGCTGGCTCATACGGAGTGTTCTATAAAAGGATACCCCAAATACTGCCGGGTTAACATGTGAACACGGCCGGATTCGGCCCTCCGGCGGCGAGTCCGCCCGGCGTCGGAGATCGCGGTCCCCGTCACGGGAGATCGATGTCGGCCCCCCGACCCGTCGCCCGCGCCTTTTTATCCGAGCGGCGAACTCTCTCCGGTGAACGCATGACAGCGAACAGATGGTGGGTCCGGCTCGCCGCCCGCTGGCTGGCGAGGGTGGACGGCGTGTCGGGGATGATTCGGCTGGCGATGCTCGGGCTGACAGGGATCTCGACGGCCACGCTGACGCTTCGGCAGTACGGGCACGGCGAGTACGCCTGGCCGCTCATCGGCGTCATTGGCGCCGGGACGCTGGCGTTCACCTACCTCTACACCGAGGGCGGCGTCTGGAACCAAATGGCACGCGACCGGCAGGACCTCTCGACGAACTTCGCCGGGCCGTCGATGCGGATGAGCAACGAGCTGCTCGCGCGCGGAATCCTGGCCGCCGAGGAGGGCCGGGAGCTGTCGGAGGCCGAACGGGACGCGATCAAGCGGGAGCTCGACCACGCGTTCGAGGAGTACCGGGACGGCATCGAACTGGCGGAGGAGCCGCGGTGACGACGCGGCGGGGCCGGGGGAGCCGTGAGACCAGGGGGACGACCGGCTACTCCAGTTCGCCCATCGCCTCGACGACGCGTTCGAGCATCTTCCGCTGGCCTCGCCGGAGATTCTTCGACACCGCGGGCTTCGAGACGTCGAACCGCTCCGCGAGCGTCCCCAGCGTCGCCGAGCGCGGGCTCTCGAAGTAGCCCTCGGAGGCCGCCGTCTCCAGCGTCTCGCGCTCGACCGGCGAGAGGTCCTGACAGCCCTCGATGAGCGTCATCGCCGCCCCCACGTTCTGGACGAACCCCTGGAGTTCGGGCATGTCGGGCTCGCGCCGCTCGACGATCTCGTACTCGTTGTCGCGGTCGAGCCGCGAGAGCGTCCCGTCGGCCTCGCCGCGGTCGTCGAAGCCGACGTGCCACATCTCGCTCCCGTCGGCGATGTAGAACGGGCCGGTGATGTAGCCGCCGCCCTCGCGGATCGTCTCCATCGCCGCCGTCTGGTCGATGATCGTGCGAATGTGGGCGACGCCGTCGGCCTTCGAGAGCAGCGAGTAGTCGCCCAGCGTCTCGTGGTCCCGGAGTTCGGTGAGCCCCGACGCGAGCTCGTGCCGGTCCTCGCCCTCGACGACCATCCGGGTCTCGAGCGACTCGGTCGCCGTGTCGAATTCCCAGTGGACCGCGGAGAACGCCACCCCGTGCTCCTCCGTGGCGTCGATGAACGGGCAGTCGTACTGCTCCACGTCCATTGTGACATCTAACACGGTCGTTCACTCGGGTTGGCGCGAACCTCTCGTTGGGCCGGTAATACGGTTTACGGTTCCGTCCACGGCGAACAGTCTGTAACTATTGCCGGTAGTTCCGCCGGGTCGTGTGCCATCGTCGGCACGCGTGGCCCGCGAAGCCGCCGAATCGCGTCGCCTGAGGTCCGAGGCTCGTCGCCGAGGCGGCCGGCCCGCCCGGCAGTTTTTGTCGGTCGACGCCGAACTGGAGCCGTGACTCTCTTCGGCGAGTTCCTCGTCCCCTCGGACGCGTTCGCGCTCAACCGGACCCTGCAGTCGGTCCCCGACGCCGTCATCGACATCGAGCGCGTCGTCGCGAGCCGCGAACTGCTCACCCCGTACTTCTGGGTCTCGGTCACGGAGTTCGACGCGTTCGAGGCGGCGGTCGCGGAGGACCCGTCGGTCCAGCGCCTCCGGAAGCTCGACGAGTTCGACGAGTCCGCGCTCTACCGGGCCGAGTGGACCGAGAACACGGAGGCGATCGCGTACGCCTACACGAACGTCGGCGCGACCATCCTCGAGGCGAAAGGCGAGAACGACCAGTGGGAGCTCCGCATCCGCTTCGACAGCCACGAACGGCTCACCGACTTCCGCGAGTACTGCCAGGCGAACGAGATCTCGTTCGAACTCCGCCGGCTCTACGACATCTCGAACCCGCAGAGCGGCGTCAAGTACGGGCTGACCCAGAAGCAGCACGACGCGCTCGTCACCGCCTGGGAGGCGGGCTACTTCGAGACGCCCCGCGAGGCGACGCTGACGGAGGTGGCGGACGAGCTGGGCATCTCGGCCCAGTCGCTGTCGGGGCGGCTGCGACGGGCCAACCAGACCTGGATCGCCAACGCGCTCACGATCGCCCCGCCCTCGGAGGACACGCCGGTCTCCGGGATAAACGACTGAAATTTCAGGGCGAGGGTTCCTCCGGCCGGGCCGGCTCGATACGGTATGGTCGAAGGGCCACGTCAGGTCGACGACCTGCACCGGCTGCTCGACACCGCCCAGCGGCGGCACCTCCTCGAAGTGCTCGACGAAGTCGACCGGGCCCTCCCGGTCTCGACGCTGGTCGAACACGTGGCCAAGCGGCTCCACGAGACCCCGATTCGGGAGCTCTCGACCGAACAACTCCACTCGGTCAGGATCCGGATCCACCACAACCACCTCCCCAAACTGGCCGACGCGGCGGTCGTGGAACACGACCCGGCGGACGACAGCGTCCGGACCGGTCCCGTGTTCGACCGCGCGGTCTCCGTCCTGAGGACGGTTCGAGGGGTGACCGAGGCCGAGACCGCGTGACTCGCTCCCGCCCGCCCGCTCGAACGGGGTGACTGCCGGTTCGAGCCACGACTCGACGACTCCGCACGGATTCGGCCTTCCGTTCAGCGGCTGCGCCGAGAGATTTTTCCCCGCCCTTAACCGATAGCGCGCGGAACGCGTGATGTGGACCGTTCCGGCCAGACCCCCCAGGCGGACGGCACGCCGCCGTCCGCGACGACCGTCCGCGAGCCCGCAGGCCCGACGGACCCGAACCGGACGGACCGTGCGTCGTTACCGGAGGCCATCGACCCGCTCGAAGACGCCCGCAACGACGCCGCGTCCGAATGAAGTACTGTCTCGACTGCGAGTGGTCGAGCCGCGATTCGGCCGACCGGACGGGAACCGACTCCTCCGAGCGCGCCATCGACCACGCCAGGGAGACCGGACACTCGATCAGCTCCGACGACTCGCCGTCGCTCCCGCCCATCCGCGCCGAGATCGGCCCGGGACTGATGTTCGCGTTCCGTGCGCTGACCGGGATCGAGGAGTCACGTCGGGACCCGTAGGCCGTCCCTCCCGGGACGTCTCGGTCGCCCCGTGCGTCTCGACTGCCCGCGGCGTCTCTCCCGTCCGCGGCCAATCACCGCTCGACGGCGTCGACGGCGCGGGCGTGAGCCCGTGGCGTCGCCGACCAGTCTAGCCGTCGCCGAAGCGTTCCCGCACCGCCACGCGATCGATCTTCGACGGGCCGGACGTGGGGAGTCCCCCGACGAACGCCAGGTCGCGGGGGTGTTTGAACCGCGCCAGCCGGCCGTCACAGAACTCGCGGAGCGCCGCGAGCGTCAGCGACTCGTCGCCCTCGACGACCGCGAGGCCGACCGTCCCCCACTCCTCGTTGGGGACGCCGACGACGACCACGTCGTCGACGGCCGGGTGGTCGGCGAGGACGTCCTCAACCTCGGGCGGGTAGACGTTCTCGCCGCCGCTGACGAACATGTTCTTCTCCCGGCCCTCGATGTGGTAGTAGCCGTCGGCGTCGACGCGGGCGAGGTCGCCCGTCGACACCCACCCGGCCGCGTCGCCCCCGGCGTCGGCCGACCCGTCATCGCCATCCGTGGCGCCGTCGCTCCGGGCGCCGAACGTCGCCCCGCTCTCGGCCGGGTTCCGCCAGTAGCCGTCGGCCGCGTGCGGGCCGGAGAGTTCGAGTTCGCCGACCTCGCCGTCCGGGAGCGGGTCGCCGTCGCCGTCGACGACGCGGGCGTCGACGTGCATCGCGGGCACGCCGACCGCGTCCGTCTTCTCGCGGTCCCAGCCGTCGGGCATGGAGAAGTTGTTCGGGCCGCACTCGGTCAGCCCGTACCCCTGCGAGAGGTCGACGCCGCGCTCGCGCCAGGCGTCGATGACCGACCCCCGGCAGGGGCCGCCGCCGGACTTGGCCACCCGGAGCGACGAGAGGTCCGTGTCGGGCCAGTCGCCGTGGTCGGCCATCATCCGCAGCACCGCCGGGACGGCGACGAGGACGCTCGCGTCGCGTTCGTCCACGATGCCGAGCACCTCGCCGGCGTCGAAGTCGCGGGCGATGACGACGGTGCCCCCGAGGTGGAACAGCGGGACGGTGATCACGTTCCAGCCGCCGGTGTGGAACATCGGGAACGTCATCGGCGTGGCGTCCTCGGGCCGGAGCCCCCACGCGGTGATGGTGTTGAACGAGTTCCACAGCACCGCGCGGTGGGGGATGATCGTCTCCTTCGGGACGCCGGTCGAGCCGCCGGTGTGGAGGAACAGGTGCGGGTCGTCCATCGCCACGTCGGGGCGCTCGACCGGGGAGCCGTCGGCCGGGAGCGCGTCGGCCCAGCCGTCCACGTCGTCGGCCGCCTCGCCCGCGAGGTCGGCCGCGGCCCCCGCGACCGATTCCGCGTCGTCGCCGACGACCAGCCCGTCGGGGAGCGTGCCGGCGTCACCGGCCGCGAGCTCGGCCGCCGGTTCGCCGCCGGAGTCGCCCGCTCCGTCGCCCACGAGGTCGGCGAACTCGTCCTCCACGACGAGCAGCGCGGCGTCGACGGCGTCGAGCAGTTCGGCGAGTTCGGGCGGCGCGAGCCGGTGGGAGAGCGGCGCGAGCACCGCGCCGAGCTTCCCGGTCGCGAAGAACAGGTCGACGAGTTCGGGCCGGTTGCGCGAGACGACCGCGACCCGGTCGCCCCTGTCGACGCTGCGTTCGCGGAGCAGGCGGGCGGTCCGGTTCGCGCGCTCGTCCAGTTCGGCGTAGGTGAACTCCGCGCCGCTCGTCGCGTCCACGAGCCCCACTTTCTCGGGCGAGAGGCGGGCGCGGCGGGCGCTCCAGTCGCCCACCCACTCGTTCGCCGGCGGGGCCGGCGCGAACTCACGCATCGGCGAGGAACGTCGAGAGCATGTCGTTCACGCGCGCCGCGTCCTCGATGAAGAACAGGTGCGGGCCGTCCTCGACGTACTCGACGGTCGCGTGGGGGAGCCGCTCGGCGAGCAATTCCGTGTTCTCGACCGGAACCACCTCGTCCGCGGTGCCGTGTGCGAGCAGGACCGGGACGTCCACCTCGCCGAGTTCGTCGCTCGCGTCGAAGGCGGCCACGGCGGCGACCTGCGCCTCGCGGGCAGCCTCGGACGCGTCCGAGGCCAGCCGCCAGTCGACGACGTCCGAGACCAGCGCGTCGTTGGACTCGACGAACTCGTCGGTCATCGCGGGGGCCATTCGGTAGCGGATGGTCTCGCGCTCGTCGGCGTCCTCGGGCACCGACAGCATCCGTGCCATCGTGGACTCGGGCGTCGGGTGGGCGTCGGGACCGCCCGGCGAGGTGCAGAGCAGGGCGAGCGAGGCGGCCCGGTCGTACTCGAGCGCGTAGCGCTGGGCGACCATCCCGCCCATGCTCGCGCCGACGACGTGCGCCTCGTCGACGCCGGCGTCGGCGAGGACGGCCTCCAGGTCGGCCGCCATCTCGGGGATGGAGTAGGGTCCCTCTGGCTCGTCGGACTCCCCGGTGCCGCGGTTGTCCCAGAGGAGGAGGTGGTAGTCGTCCGCGAGCGCCTCGGCCTGCCAGTTCCACATCCACCGGCCGTAGCCCAGCCCCTCACAGAGGACGACGGTCCCCGCGTCGGCGGCCTCGCGCCCCCGCTCCTCGTAGACGAGCGCCACGCCGTCGTTGTCCGCTCTCGGCATGGCCGGGTGGTCACGACGCTCCGCCTTCAAGGGCGCACTTCACATGTTAACCCGGTCGTTTTTCGCCGCCGGGGCGGAGGAGGGAGTATGCCCATCGCAGCAGTCGGCGACGCGGCGAGCGCCGAGCGCGCGGTCACCGCCGCCGACATCGACGCCTACGCCGACCTCACGGGCGACCACAACCCCATTCATCTGGACGAGGCGTACGCCGGGGAGACGACGTTCGGCGGCCGTATCGCCCACGGGATGTTTTCGGCCGGGGTGGTGAGCGCCGCGCTGGCGACGCTCCCGGGCGACATCATCTACCTCTCGCAGGACCTCTCGTTCGAGAACCCGGTCCGGCCGGGGGCGACGGTCCGGGCCGAGGTGGAGGTGGTCGAACACGTCGGCGGCGACCGGGTTCGCGTGGAGACGGTCGCGTTCGTCGACGACGAGCGGGTCGTGTCCGGGGAGGCCGTGGTGCTCTCGGTTCCGCACGGGGAGTGATTCTGGGTCGACATTCCGTTACTTGTTGGAATGTATCGCGTGGGATGTTTCGTGGCGACCGCGAGAGTTGGTTCGGTCATTGTGACGCACGCCTCGAAAGCCCCCGGCGCTCTCGGGTCGGGGGCCTCGCTGCGCTCCTCGCGCTCGCTCCGCTCGCGCTGTGGTGCTTGCGTCGTCCGCCGTCCCCGAGAGCGCCGGCCCCTTTCAGTCCCACCCACCACGACCGCACCGCACAGCCACACGCCTCCCCAGCCGATTCGCTCGTCGCTCCGCTCCTCGCTCACCCCTCGCGCGCGTCTGCTCGCCCCTGCGGGGCTCGCCGACACGCGCGCCGACCGCACTCGGCTGGACGGGCTACGTGGCGCGCGGCCGCTCGTGCGAGGGACGAGCACCGCAGCCGAAGGCGAGGAGCGCAGGAGGCTGGGGAGGGCGAGGTGCGGTGGGTGGGACTGAAAGGGTCGGCTGGCTACGCGAACCCCGGCGCCTCAAGCACCACAGCGCGACCGGAGGGAGCGCGAGGAGCACAGAGCGTGCCGCGGGAGCGTAGCCAGTCGGGGGCTTTCGAGCCGGTCGTCACGACACCCGGGACTCCACCGAACGCGATGCACCCATAGCAGCCAAATCACCGGAATCGAACCGCTCATGTCCGGACCGGAACAACCCGAACCTCACGCACACATCCGATGGTAGACGTAACGACGCTCGTCGCCGTGCTCGTCTCGCTCGTGGCGGCGCTCGGCATCGCCGCCCAGAACCTCTTCGTCCGGAAGGGGACCGACGAGGGCCGGGCGACCGACGCGGTCGTCGTCGTCATCGCGGTGAACGTGCTCGTCCTCCTGCCCTCGGTCGCGGTCCTCTACTACCCCGACTACGGACTCACCCCCGTCTCGTGGCTCTCCTTCGCCGCGGCGGGGATGGTCGGCACGATGCTCGGCCGCATCCTGAGCTACACCAGCATCGAGCGGATCGGCGCGAGCAGGACCGCACCCATCGTCGCCGCCTGGGCGCTCGTCTCGACGGTCGCCGGCGTCGTGTTCCTCGACGAGGCGCTGTCCGCGATCCACGCGGTCGGCATCGCGCTCGTCGTCGTCGGCATCGTCGTCATCGCGTGGGAGACGAACCACGAGAACCCGGACGACCTCTCGCGGCGGGAGCTCTCGCTCGGGCTCCTGATCCCCGTCGCCGCGGCGGTCGCGTACGGCATGGAACCCGTCTTCGCCAAGTTCGGGTTCGCCGCCGGGACGCCGGCCCCGGTCGGCCTGGTCGTCAAGACCGTCGCCGCCATCCTCGGACTGGTTCTCTATCTCAGGTTCCGCGGAGGGCTCCCGGCCCGATCGACGTTCCGCTCGGCCGACATGCGCTGGTTCGTGCTCGCGGGGCTCTCGAACACGCTGTTTCTGGTCGGCTACTACGTCGCCCTGGAGATCGCACCCGTGAGCGTCGTCACGCCGGTCATCATCACGAACACGCTGTTCGTCGTCGTGCTCTCGTCGCTGTTCATGCCGAGCAGGCTGGAGCGCGTGACCTGGAAACTCGGCGTCGCCGCGACCGGCGTGGTCGTCGGAATCGGGGTCATCACCGCGTTCGGCTGAGGGGAGAGTTCGGCAACTGCGGTACACCCTCGCCGACCGTGTCGCGCTCGCTCACTCCGCATTTACCCACCCACCCACCCACCTCGCAACCGAGACTGTCGCGTCCGGCCCCGCTACACAGCCTCGACGCGCTCGAACAGCGCGGCCCCGAGCGCCACCATGACGGTCGCGGAGGCGGCGAGCGCGGCGAAATCCAGCGCCAGCGGGTACGTCGACGTGCCGATGAGGACGCCCCGCAGCGCGTCGACGCCGTAGGTCAGCGGGTTCGCCAGCGCGAGGTACTGCACCGGCGTCGGCAGCCCCGAGAGCGGGAACAGCGCCCCCGAGAGGAGAAAGAGCGGGAAGATGACGAACTGGATGATGAGCCCGAACCCCTGGCTGTCCTTGAACCCGGACGCGAGCGCGATGCCGAAGCCGACGAACGTCGTCGCCAGCAGCACCAGCACGACCCCCGCGAGCGGGAGCGAGAGCGGGCTCTGCACCCGGAAGCCGAGCGGGATGGACAGCAGGATGATGAGGCTCCCCTGGACGAACGCGGTCGTCGACCCGCCGGCGATCCAGCCGAGCACGATGGAGGTGCGGCTCACCGGCGCGACGAGGATCTCCTTGAGGAAGCCGACGTCCCGGTCGGCGAGGATCGACAGCCCGGCGAACGAGGCCCCGAACAGCATGGCGAACCCGGCGATGCCCGGCACGAGGTACTGGAGGTAGTCGACCCCCTCCGGCATCCCGGGGATGCGCGCGCCGCTCAGTCCCGAGCCGAGGAAGACGAGGAACAGCAGCGGCGTCAGCAGCGAGCCGACGACCCGCGAGGGCGACCGCACGAACCGCTTCACGTCCCGGAGCCAGAGCGCGTAGATCGCGCCCGGTTCGACGAGACTCATTCGTCTCCCTCCGCGGCGGTCGCGGCCGTCGCCCCGTCGCGGCCGACCCGGCCGTCCCGCCCGTCAAAACTGTCCGAACGCTCCAAACTCCCGGAATCATCCGACTCGGACGCCTCTGAGGACGCGTCCGGTTCGGCGGATTCGGCCATCGTGGTGCCGGTGAGCGAGAGGAACACCGTCTCCAGCGTCGGCGAGTGGAGGCCGACGGCGGTGACGGTCGCGCCGACGTCGGCGGCGACGCCCACGAGCGCGGGAATCTTCGTCTCGCCGCGCTCGACGGTCACGGCGAGCCCGTCGGCCGTCTCCTCGACGCTCGCCACCCAGGGACGGTCGCGCAACGCGGCCGTGAGACGGTCGGCGTCGTCGCCGTCGGCCAGTTCGACCGAGATCACGTCGCCGCCGAGGTCGTCCTTCAGCGCCTGCGGCGCGTCGAGCGCGACGATGCGGCCCGAATCGACGACGGCGACCCGGTCACAGAGCTGGTCGGCCTCGTCCATGTAGTGGGTCGTCAGCACCACCGTCACGCCGGCCTCGTCGTTCAACCGGCGGATGTACGCCCAGGTGTCGCGTCTGGTTCCGGCGTCGAGTCCGAGCGTCGGCTCGTCGAGGAACAGCACGGCGGGCCGGTGGACGAGTCCCCGCGCGATCTCCAGGCGGCGCTTCATGCCGTCGGAGAACTGCTTGACGAGCGTGTCCCGCTCGTCCACGAGGTCCACGAGCGCGAGCACCTCGCCGATGCGTTCGGCGCGCTCGGCCCGGTCGAGCCCGTACAGCCGGGCGTGGAAGGCGAGGTTCTCCTCGGCGGTCAGTTCCTCGTCGAGCGCCGGCTCCTGGAACACGATGCCGATGCTGTCGCGGACGCCGGCCGTGTCGGTCCGCACGTCGTGGCCGGCGACCGAGGCGGTCCCGCCGGTGGGCGCCAGGAGCGTACACAGCATGTTGATGAGCGTCGACTTGCCCGCCCCGTTGGGGCCGAGGAGGCCGAACAGCTCGCCCTCCTCGACGGCGAACGAGAGGCCGTCGACGGCCGTCGTCGCGTCGAACTCCCTGCGAAGCGACTCGACGCGGATGGCCTCGGACGTGGAAGACACGGGCTAACTGAACGGTCAGTCAGTGATAAGTTCCCCGGTAGGACGGGTGCGCGCCGCGGCACGAACCCGGGAACTCTCGTCGACCGGTCGCACGGAAATCGCGCCCGTGTCGCCACGGGCGCTCCCCTCCCGCTGGGGCCGCGTGGGCGAGTCCGACAGTCAACCGGGCTTACCCAACGGTCCGTGAGAGAGTGTCACACTTAAACCGAATAGATGAGACAGTCCGACGTGTCCGACCGACCCGGCCGGCCGACACGAAAACCGTTATTAGCCTTTAGGCGAGCCTAATCCACATGACGAACCGAACGAGCCGGCGGTGCCGGACGTCCTCCGGGATCGCGGGGCCGGGAGCGTGGTCGGCGTGAGCGACGCGGACGGGGCCGAGTCGACCGGAGAGAACGGGGCAGAGACGTCCGCGGGGAGCACGGGCGAGCAGACCGACGTGGACGGGTCCGAGGCGTCCGCGGACGTGGTCGTCGTCGGCGGCGGGCCGACGGGCTGTTCGGCGGCGGTGTTCGCCGCGCGCTACGGGCTGGAGACGCTCGTGTTCGACCGCGGGAACTCCTCGCTGGCCCGCTGTGCGTACCTGGAGAACTACCTCGGCTTCCCCGCCGGCATCGACGTCGGGACGTTCACCGACCTGGCCCAGGCCCAGGTCGCCGAGTCGGGCGGCGAGGTCGTCCCGGACCTCGTCGAGCGGGTCGAGCGCGCGGACGAGGGCGGCTTCCTCGTCGAGACCCAGGAGGGCCGGACGGTCCGGGCCGAGGCGGTCGTGGCGACGACGAAGTACGACGCCGACTACCTGCGCCCGCTCGACGACGAGGCGGCGATGTTCGAGACGCACGAGCACGGCGGCGAGGAGCACGAGCACTTCGACGGCGAGTACCCGGACGACGACGGACGGACGCCGATCGAGGGGCTCTACGTCGCCGGGCCGATGGCGGGCGCGGCCGACCAGGCCATCGTCGCCGCCGGCCACGGGGCCAGCGTGGCGCGCGAACTGCTCCGCGACCGCCGGCGCGAGCAGGGCTACTGGGACCCGGTCGACGGCTACTGGGACTGGCTCCGCCGCCGGAGCGAGATCGACGACGAGGGGAGCGTCCGCGAGCACTGGCGCGAGTGGGCCGCCGAGCAGGCCCCAGACGGCGTGGACATCTCCGAGGAGCCGTACGACCGGATCTGCGAGCGGGAGATCGACCGCCGCCTCGACGCCTACCTCGACCAGGAGACGATCGAGGGGCGGGCCGAGGACGGCAAGCGCCGGCTCGCCGAGCACCTGCCGGACGACCTGCTGCTCGAGGTCGTCGCCGACGACAGGATCCGGACGTACGCCGACTCGCTCCCGGCGGACGCGGCGGAGTAACGAAAGGGCCTCGTTTCTTTCGGCGCGGTCCAGGGGGACCGCGTGTACGCCGTCGGCATGCGGTACCGGGGGCCGATCATGAACCGCTTCCGGATCGAGACGGGCGCGAAACAGCTCCACCCGGACCGGTTCGGCGAGCGGCCGGGGTACGAGGACGGCGAGCACTATCCGGAGATCCCCGAGGAGGAGTGGCTGTTCGACCGGACCGAGGTCGCGGCGGTCGTCAACGGCGACGTCTGAACCGCCGCCCGACCTACCGGAGCATCGGGTCGTGCTCCGGGTTGTAGTCGGGGTCGATGCCGGCGAGGTCGCTCGCCACCGTGTCCCGATCCAGGTCCGGCGTGGTGTTGAGCGCGAACGTGTCCGGCCGCGTCGCGGTCTCCGCGCGGAGCAGCGCGCCGAACGAGCCGCCGGAGAACGGCCCGAGCGCCTCGCCGCATCTCGAATCGAGGTCGGCGAGCATGTGTGCCTGCGCGGTCTCGCGCTCCTCGGCCAGCGTCGCGTTCGAGTCCCCGAGTCGCTCGTCGCCTCCGTGTCGAACCGCCCAGAGGTGTCGCGCGTAGCGGTATCGCCGCGTCGCCGTCGTCCGCAGGGTCCCGGTCAGCTTCTCCTCGAGGGACGCGTCCGCGGTCGCTCCCTCCGCTGGGGAGCTTCCCGCCCCTGCCCCGCCGTCGGCCGCGTGCTCGCCGAGCGAGCCGACGTTGACGTAGACCGCTTCCCGGGCGAGCGCGTCGAGCACGTCGGGGTCGAGCAGGTCGACGCAGACCAGGCCGTCGCCGTGGGCGACCCGGAGGGTCGCCACGCCGTCCGGGCCGGTCTCCCGGTCGTCCGCGGGCGTCTCCCGGAGCCTGGTCCCGGCCTGGAGCGCGAACAGGTGCCACCACTCGAGCAGGCCGCCCTCGGCGGCAGCCCCGGTCAGCGGCGGGCCGAACGTGTCGGCGTCGAACGTGCGGGCCGGGGTCGCGTCCGGCCGCGGGCGGCCGTCCGCACGGTCGGCGGCGCCGTACTCCCGGACGCGGATCCCCTCCGCGAGGGCCGGGAGCACGTCGACCGCGAGGGGGACGCCGACGAACGTCTCGACGGCCCGGTCGGTCACGGCGACGAGCAGGAACGTGTCGAACGCGTCGAGCCGCGAGCCGAACTCCGGGAGGGTCGCCTCGCCGATCGGCGTCCCCGTGTCGAGCCAGTGGGGGGCGTCGACAGTCTCGGTGAACCGCTGGCTCGTGAGATACCGCTCCAGCCGTTCGACCAGCCGGTCGGTGGCCTCGACGTCCGCGAGCCGGTACCCCTTGAACACGCGCGTCGCCGTCCGTCGACTGTTCTGCTGGAACAGGACCGCTGCCGCAGTGCCCATCTATCTACCCCGGCATGACGCCCGGGGGGTCATAAGGTGCGGGTCCCCGTTCTCAGCGCGTGCGAACCGGCGGCGTCGCTGAAGCACGGATTTCAGCTTTCACACGATTTACGTGTCACGAGGGGCCCACCGCGGTATGGTCTCCCACCTCGATCCCCGTCTCGCATCGCTCGATCGCCCGCTCCCCGGTCGACGCGACCGATGAGCGAGGAACTGCTGCGCGTCCGGAACCTCCGGACGACGTTCGAGACGAACGAGGGCACCGTCCGCGCTGTCGACGGCGTCGACCTCTCGGTCGCCCCCGGCGAGACGGTCTGCATCGTCGGCGAGTCCGGCTCCGGCAAGACGGTCACCTGCGAGTCGATCACCCGACTCGTCCCGAGCCCGCCGGCGACCGTCCGCGCCGAGCGGGTGGAGTTCGCCGGCGAGGACCTCCTCGCCGCGCCCGCCTCCCGGCTCCGCGAGATCCGCGGGAACGACGTCGGCCACGTGTTCCAGAACCCGCAGAACGCGCTCGACCCGGTGTATACCGTCCGCGACCAGCTCGTCGAGGCGATCCGCGCCCACGGTGACGTCGGCAAATCCGCCGCCCGCGAGCGCGCCGTCGAACTGCTCGCAGACGTTGGCATTCCGAACCCCCGCGACCGCTCGGACGAGTACCCCCACCAGTTCTCCGGCGGCATGAAACAGCGCGTGCTCGTGGCGATGGCGCTGGCCTCGGACCCCGACCTGCTCATCGCGGACGAGCCGACCACGGCGCTGGACGTGACGACCGAGGCGCAGATCCTGCGGCTGTTCGAGGAGCTGAGCGAGGAGCGCGACATGGCGGTCCTGCTCGTCACCCACGACCTGGGCGTCGTCTACGAGGTCGCCGACCGCGTCGTCGTCATGTACGGCGGGACGGTGATGGAGACGGGCACCGCCGAGTCGGTGTTCGGGAACCCGGCCCACCCGTACACGCGGGGGCTGCTCGCCAGCCTCCCCGGCCAGGGCGGCGAGATGCGCCCCATCGAGGGCGAGCCGCCGGACCCGGCGGACCCGCCCGCCGGCTGTCGGTTCCACCCGCGCTGTCCCGACGCGGTCGACGCCTGCCGGGGCGGCGAGCGGCCGCCGCTCCATCGGCTCGGCCGGGCGGAGGGTCGCCGTGCCGCCTGCGTCTACTACGACGACGGCGTCGAGGCCGACCCGGCAGCGCTGGACGACGCCGCGCCGACGGGGGTGGAGCAGTGAGCGACCCGCTGCTCTCGGTCGAGGGGTTAGAGAAGCACTACCCGGTGTCGTCGGGCCTCTTCGACCGGACGACCGGCCACGTCCGCGCCGTCGACGGCATCGACTTCGCGGTCCGCGAGGGCGAGGTGTTCGGCCTGCTCGGCGAGTCCGGCTGTGGCAAGTCCACGGCGGCGCGGAACGTGCTCCGGCTGGAGGAACCGACCGCCGGCACGGTCCGGTTCGACGGCGCGGACCTCACGGCGTTCGACGACGAGGAACTGCGAGCGTTCCGCCGCCGGGCACAACTCGTCCTCCAGAACCCGGCCGACAGCTTCGACCCGCGGATGACCGTCCGCCAGTCGGTCGCCGAGCCGCTCCAGCTGCACGGCGTCCGCGACGCCGACGTCCGCGAGTCGGTGGTGTTCGACCTGCTCGACCGGGTCGGCCTCTCGGCCGACGTGGCGACCCGGTACCCGCGCGAACTCTCCGGCGGGCAAAAGCAGCGCGCCGCCATCGCCCGGGCGCTGGTGTTGAACCCGGACCTGCTCGTCGCCGACGAGCCGGTGTCGGCGCTCGACGTCTCCATCCAGGCGCAGGTGCTCGACCTGCTCTCCTCGCTCCGTGCCGAGCTCGGGCTCTCGGTGCTGCTCATCAGCCACGACATGAACGTCGTCCGCGAGGTGTGTGACCGCGTCGGCGTGATGTACGCCGGCAAACTCGTCGAGGTCGGCCCGACCGAGGAGCTGTTCGCCGACCCGGCACACCCGTACACCCGCGCGCTGACCGAGGCGGTGCCGACCATCGGCGGCGACGTCGGCGCCCGGAGCGGGCTGGCCGGCGAGGTGCCCGACCCGGCGGACCCGCCCGACGGCTGCCGGTTCCACCCGCGCTGTCCGTCGCTCATCCCGCCAGATGACGTCGCGCTGGACCCGGCGCGATACCGCCGGCTGATGCGGCTCTACGTCGACGTCCGCGAGGGCGCGGTCGACCGGGAGGGGCTCGCCGAGCGGGCGGGCGCGGACGTCCCGACCGACGACCTGCCGGCGCTCGTCCGTGACGCCTACGGCCTGTCCGGGATCGGGAACGGATCGGCCCCAGCCGACGGACCGGCCTCGACAGCCGAACCGGCGCTCGTCGAGGCCGCCGTCGGCATCGTCCGCGGGGAGCGCGAGGCCGGCGTTCCCGCCGCCGCCGAGCCCCTACGGTCGCCCTGCATGGAACGGGTGCCCGACCACGTCGCCCCCGGGGCCGCGCCACCGGATTCGGCCTTCCCGGGCGCCGCCGTCGACGGCGGCGAAGAAACGGCCGAGCGCCGCGTCGCGTGTCACCTCCACCGTGAGGCCGTCGCGTCTCCCGCGGAGGTGGCTCCCCGATGAACAGGCGGTTCCTCGCGCTCCGGGTCGGCTGGACCGCCTTCGCCGCGTGGCTGTTCCTCACGCTCCTGTTTCTCTTCCTGGCGTTCACGCCGGACCCGAACGAGGCGCTCGTCGGATGGGCGGCCGGCGGCGGCGAGGAGGGCGCGGAGGCCCAGGCGGCCTACCGCGCCGTCCGCGGGCGCAACAGGCCGCTGCTGGCCCGCTACGGGGGCTGGCTCGTCTCCTTTCTCACGCTGAACTTCGGCCCGTCGTTCGCCTACGAGGCGAGCGTCACCGAGGTGCTCTCGCGGTCCATCCCGCGGACGGTCGCGTACCTCGTCCCCGGCGTGGTCGTGGCGAGCGCGCTCAGCCTGGCGAGCGGGACCGCGGCGGCACTGCGTGGCGGTCGCACCGACCGCGCGACCCGGGCGCTCGGCTACCTCTGTCTCAGCCTCCCGGCGTTCGTGCTGGGCGAGGGGCTCATCATCCTCGCGGGCGAGACCGACTTCGGGCTCGACGCGCTGCTGGGCTACACCGCGTCGGCGCCGGTCACGAGCACGGGAAACCTCCTCGCGCTCGCGCCCGCCGCGCTCGTCCTCGGCGTCAACCTCTACGGCGCGCAGGTGCTCTGGGTGCGGACCGAGACGCGGGACATCCTCGCCGAGGAGTTCGTCAAGATGCTCCGGGCCAACGGCGTGTCGCCCCGGCGCGTGTACGAGCACGTCCTCCGGAACGCCGCCTCGCCGCTGCTCGCGCTGGTAGTCTCGGAGGTGCTCGTCGTGCTGTTCGTCACCATCTACGTCGTCGAGGTGGTCCTCGGCATCCCGGGGCTCGGGATGGTCTCGTTCCGCGGGTTCATGGAGCGGGACTTCGGGCTCATCCTCACGACCGTGACGCTGCTCGTCTCGACGGCGCTCGTCGCCAACCTGGCGATGGACGTGGTCTCCGCGGCCATCGATCCGCGGGTCTCGGGGGGTGAGGGGTGATGGCGGACGATGCAGACGTCGGCACCGACGTCGACGCCGGGAGGGACACCGACGCCCGGTCGCCCGTCGTTTCGACGGGGGGAGGTGCCCGAACGGACGGCGGCGCGGCCGCCGCCGGCCCGACGTTCACCGACCTCGACTGGGACGAGTACGACGGGTCGGGCTTCCTCGTCACCCGGACGACCGTCGCGTTCGTGGGGTCGCTGCTGGCGCTGTTCGCGCTGTTCCTCTACGACTACCTGTTCGTCCCGAAGGGGCTGCTGCTCGTCGGAAGCTGGAACCCGACGGTGCTCGACTGGCTCTCGCTGTTCTCGGCCATCGTCCTGACGTTCTACGTCGTCGTGCCGCTGGCGTCGTCGCCGCGGCTCACGAAGCGATACGGGCGGGAACTGCTGGCTCAGCCGGGAGCGAAGCTCAGCCTCGCGTACCTCGGGCTGTTCGTCCTCGCGGCCGCGCTCGGACCGGAGGTGTGGGGCGGCCCGGAGAACGCGCCGCTGTGGACCGAACTCCGCGTGCGGGGCGAGCCGAGTTCGCTCCCGCCGTTCTGGGACTCGACGGGGATGGCGGGCCGGAACTGGTGTCCGACGGGCGTGGTCGACGGGCGGTGTCACGGGACGACGATCCACCCGCTCGGGACGACCGTCCGCGGGTACGACGTGCTCGCGTTCCTCCTTACCGGCGCGCGCCTCGCGCTGAAGGTGGTCGTCATCACCGCCGTCATCCTCGTCCCCATCGCCACCGTCGTCGGCTCCGTGGCGGCGTATTTCGGCGGCCGCGTCGACGCGGTCCTGATGCGCTACGTCGACTTCCAGCAGGCGATCCCGGCGTTCATCGCCTACTTCATGATTCAGTTCGTCTACGAGGCGAGCGTCGTCGCGCTCGTGCTGCTGTTCGGCCTGCTCGACTGGGACCGGGTCGCCCGCCGCGTCCGCAACGACGCCTCGCGCCGCAGCGACGCGGGCTACGTCGTCGCCGCCGAGAGCGCGGGCGCGAGCAGGTTCGACGTCATCCGCCGCCACCTCGTCCCGAACGTCTCGGGGACCATCGTCGCGGGGCTGACGACCCAGATCCCGTTCATCCTCGTGATGGAGGCGACGTTCTCGTATCTCGGCGTCGTCGACGCCTCGACGGACTCGTGGGGGAGCGCCATCGCGGCGGGGCTCTCGGCGGGCGGGTCGTTCGACTGGTGGGCGTTCCTGTTCCCGGCGCTGATGCTGGTCTGTACGGCCTACGCCATCAACCACCTCGGGAACGCGATCTACGAGGTGTTACAGCCCCACCAGCGGATCGAGGAGTGACCGGCATCACCCCTCCCGCGCCCGCTACGGAACCCTCCCCGACCCCGCTACTGAAACGGGTTTCAGGGAACCTTCTTCCCCCATCCCCGCGTGTTCGGACACGCACATGGGAGAGTACGAACTCGATCCGTTACCGTACGAGTACGACGCGCTGGAACCGCACATCAGCGAGCAGGTGCTGACGTGGCACCACGACACGCACCATCAGGGGTACGTCAACGGCTGGAACGCGGCGGAAGAAACCCTTGCAGAGAACCGTAAATCCGGAGAGTTCGGGTCGTCGCCGGGAGCGATCCGGAACGTGACGCACAACTCGTCGGGCCACATCCTGCACGACCTGTTCTGGCAGAACATGAGCCCGGAGGGCGGCGACGAGCCGTCGGGCGCGCTCGCCGACCGGATCGCCGAGGACTTCGGCTCCTACGAGGCGTGGAAGGGCGAGTTCGAGGCTGCCGCGGGCAACGCCTCGGGCTGGGCGCTGCTCGTCTACGACACGTTCTCGAACCAACTGCGCAACGTGGTCGTGGACAAACACGACCAGGGCGCGATCTGGGGCGGTCACCCCATCCTCGCGCTCGACGTGTGGGAACACTCCTACTACTACGACTACGGCCCCGCACGCGGCGACTTCGTCGACGCGTTCTTCGAAGTCGTCGACTGGGAGGAACCCGCAGCCCGCTACGACCAGGCCACCCAACTGTTCGAGTAACGACGGGCGGGCGATCCTCCGATCGCTCCCCCCTGCCGCTCGCGTGACCCGGGTCGACCGTGGGACCTCGTCCGGGTCCACGTGAAACACGGCAGGAGCCTGCAGGCCGAACGGTTTTGCGCGCCGTGGACGACGGACCCGGGGATGCCGTCAACCACAGACGCTGTTCTCACGCCCGAGCGGAGGGAGACGCTCGCACGGTCGCTGACGGTCGCCGTCCGGGAGGGCCTCAGGGAAGCGACGACGCAACTGGACGCGGAGCCGTCCGCGGACCCGTCGGCCACGTCCGGGAGCCGCCGGCTCCCCCGCTGGCTCGTGGTCGCCGCGGTGGGCGTGGCAGCCAGGGCGCTCCGCGGACGGCTGATGGCGGGCGGATCGGACGACGGCCGCCGGTCGACGGGGCCGAGCGACGACGCGGGGTCCGGCCGCGGGAGCCGCGGGCGGCGGGCGCTCTCGAGGCTGTTCCGCGCCGGCCTCCTCGTCGCGCTCGGCTACGCGCTCGGCCGCCGGTCGGAGTCCGTCGGGCGGACCCTCGACCGCGTCGGCGAACGGACCCGGACGGTCGCCCGCGGCACGACCGACGGGGCGGAGGGCGCGGCCCAGCAGATCGAGGAGGTCACCGGCGGGGCCGCCGACCGCGTCGAGCAGGGGGGCCAGGAGGCGGCCGCCCGGATCCGGGAGCGGACCCGGCGGGCCGCCACCCGGATCGACGAGGGCGGCGACCTGGCCGCCGAACGGGTCGAGTCCGCCGCCGCGACGACGGAACAGGCCGCCGAGGAGGTCGAGACGACCGGGGAGGAAGACGACGCGGACGGGGCGGATGCGGACGACGACGAGGAGTGACCCACCCGGCTCACGCGCGCGGCGTCGCACGCCTGCTCGGGCCGGTGACGACGTCGACGCCGGGACTGTAGTAGCACACCGGCTCGGACTCCGGGTGGGCGAACCCGCCCGCCTCGAACAGCGTGTTCTCGTCGGTCGTGACGGCGGCCGGGTGGAGCGTCCAGCGGTCGTGCTCGACGTCCGTGTACCGGACTGCACCGTCCCGGCCCTGCGTGTACAGTCGCCGGCGCTCGGTCAGGAACTCGGCCAGCGACCCTGGGTCGGCCTCGAAGGGGTCGCCGGTCGGCCGATAGCTGACCGCATAGCGGGCCGGCCGGGAGCCGGGGTGGAGTCGCCTGCTCTCGAACCGAACGCGGTCGCCCTCGACCCGGTGGTCGATCCGCGCGTAGAAGTACGGGAGGTGGTGGAGGAGGCGGGCGCCGAGGACGCTGAGGACGCCCTGGGCGTCGAGGCTGAAGAAGTAGACGCCCGGGTCGCCGTCGTGGGTGACGTACGTCCGCAGGTTCAGCTCCGGGAGCCGAACGCCGGCCCGGGCCGGGAGGCCGCGCGGCCTGACGTGGACGTTCGTGAGCGGGACGACCGAGAGCCAGGCGCTGCCGTCGTGGGTCGCGGCCGGGAGGGCGTCGGGCAGGTGATCGTTCAGGAGGGTCGCGTCCACGGGCCAGTTCTCGAAGAGGAGGTGCCGCCAGCCGAACGCGACGGGGAGTCCCATACCGTCCGAAAGGGCGCTCGCCGGTATAACTCCCGTCGCCGACCGGACCCGATCGCGGTGATCGGCGTCGACGCCGGACCGAGGAGATCCGGGACCGCGGTGACTGAAACCCCGGTTACTCCCCCGCGCCGGGCTCCGCCGGCAGGTCGAGCCGCATCTCCATCGTCCCGCCCCACGCCTCGGTCGTCTCGAACCCGATGCCGTCGTACAGCCTGATCGCCGGGCGGTTGTGTCGTTCGACGAGCAGCCGGACGTCCTCGACGCCGACGCGCTCGCCGTACGAGCACAGCGTCTCCAGCAACCGCGTCCCGACGCCGGCACCACGGTAGTCCTGGTGGACGAAGATGGCGAGTTCGTGGCCCGACTCCCCGGCCCCTTCCTCCCGCTTGCCGGTCGTCCTCTCCGCTTCGTTCGCCTCGTCGGCGGTCGCTCCGTTCCCGGCAGACTCGTCCCCGGCGTCCTCGTCCTCCTCGTCCTCGCGCGGGACGAGCGTCGCGTGGCCCACCGTCCGACCGGCGTGGCGGGCGACGACGTGGAGCCCCCGCGCGAGCGCGGCCAGCCACTCGCGGAGCGCGTCGTCGCCGCGGGGCGGCAGCCCCTGCGCGACGTGCCGCTCGTCGAAGTCCTCGTACATCTCGACGACGTCGCCGATCTCCTCCGGGCACGCGTACTCGACCGCCGCGAGTTCGAGTTCGCGGTCCCGGCGGTCGGTCGCGGTCCGGGTCGGGAGCGGTTCGGCCGCGTCGTCGGGCGGAAGCGATTCCCACGGACGAACAGGAGAGTCGGGATCGAGGGCTGAATTACTCATTTCTCGTCTCGATTACGTATCGTTCGAACACCTTTTTAGCGCTTTCCGTAAAATAGACGGAAGAATACTAGGAGGTATTGGACACGTCGACCGTGAGAAATCGACCCGTGGACGTCTCGACGTCGGGACTCGAAGCCGTGACTCGACGTCGTGACCGAACACCCCGGTTCGGCGACGTGACCGAACGCCACGGCTCGACGCCGCGAGTTCGGGCGGGTGACTGGCGGGGGCACCGAAACTCAGAGGAACGGGTTCCAGGCAACCTCCCACAGGTGGCCGTCCGGGTCGGCGAAGTAGCCGGAGTAGCCGCCCCAGTCGGTTTCCTGCCCCGGCTTGACGAGTTCCCCGCCGGCGGCCTCGGCCTCCGCCAGCACGGCGTCGACCGCGTCGTCGTCGGCGACGTTGTGGGCGACGGTGACGCCCCTGAACCCGGACCCCTCGGGCGGGACGGTGGCGTCCTCGGCCAGCAGGCCCCAGGGGTAGAGCGCGAGCATCGCGCCCTCGAGCTCGAAGAACGCGATCTCCTCCCCGTTCCGGTCCTGCATCGGCAGGCCGAGACCGTCGCGGTAGAACTCGATGGCGCGGTCGACGTCCTCGACGCCGAGCGTGACGATCGTGATGTGCGGGTCCATACGTGCTCCACGCGCCGTTTCGCGAAAAGTCTACACCCCGGTTTTCGAGTGCTATCCCTCCCGATCTCGCGGTGATCGGCGGGGCCAGCCGCTAGTTCGGCCGGCGGGCGTTCACCCCGTGTCACTCCAGCAGGTCGCCGCTGTCGATGGGCGTCACCGAGTAGTCGACGGTGGTCGTGTCCTGTGTCGCGCGGATCTTGCCGACGAACGCGGAGATCTCCTCGAGGCTTCCCTCCAGGATGAACAGTTCCATGCAGTTGTGGTCGCCGACGTGGCTGTGGAGGTTCGAGGCGACGATGTCCTCGTGCTCGTGGCGCAACTGCATCATGCGCTCCTCGACGGCCGTGCCCTCGTAGTCGAACACGACGGTGACGATGCCCATCAGTTCCCGGTCCTCCAGGCGCTTGTCGTCGAACTCGCCGAGCAGGTTGCGGGAGGCCTCCCGCAGCAGTTCGCTTCGGCCCGTGTAGCCGTGTTCCTCGGTGAACTCGTCGATCCTGTCGACCAGTTCGTCCGGCATCGAGACGCTGACGACCGTCATGTATGAATGGAGGCGGCTTGGATTAATAAAGTTTGATGAACTGACGGCTGATTCGCCCATCGAGTTGGCATTTCACGGCTCGAAGTATCGGTCCTCGTGCTCGGCACAGCCGGGGTTGAAATCGGCGTCGCACCGGGGACACGAGTGGTCGCAGTCGCGGTACTCCTCGACCGTCAGTTCGGCCCCGCAACCGCCACACAGCACCGCCGGCTCGTCGAACCGGTCGCGGGGCCACGGCTCGGAGCCGTGTTCGGCCACCGCGTCGTGACACTCGAAACAGGGGAAGAACTCGCCACAGCAGCCGAACCGGAGCGCGATCACGTCCCGTTCGGTCCCGTAGTGGGCACACCGCGTCTCGGAGTCGACGTCGACGCCGCGGACCCGGACGCCGTGGACGAGTCGACTGGGCACGAGGGGGGGAGGGTGCCCAGGGCGCAAAAGCGGTTCGGAGCGGTCGCCGGAGAGCCGCCTCGGCCCGAGGCCGTCCGTTTTTTGACGCGTTCGCCCCAGCACCCCGCCATGGAGAAAGTCGCGGTCGATGCCGTCGAGAACGAGTTGAACCCGATGGAGGTCCACAGCGTCCGCAAGCCCGTTTCGCGGGCGCTCGGCACGACCGACTTCGCCATGAACTACTTCGAGCTCGAACCCGGCGAGTCGTTCTCGGGCGGCCTCCACCGCCACAACGACCAGGAGGAGGTGTTCTACGTCGAGTCCGGGACCGCGACGTTCGACGTCGGGGTCGACCGCGAGTCGGTGGCCGTCGACGCGGGCGAACTGATCCGCTTCCCGCCGGGCCAGTTCCAGACGGGGTACAACGACGGCGACGAGCGCGTCGCCGGCTGGGCGCTCGGCGCGCCCGGCGCGATGCACGACTGGGACGAACTCCAGTCGCACGCCTACTGCCCGGAGTGTGACGAAGAGCGCGTCAAGGACGTGGCGATGGCCGACGGCCGGTTCCGGCTGACCTGCACCGAGTGCGGCAACGTCCAGGAGTGAGTCGGGACCGGGAGTGAGGCGACGCTGGCGGGCGGTCCCCGCCGCCACGGCTACTCGTCGCCCCGCTCGCCGAGCGCGCCCGCCTCGTACAGGTTCGCTATCCGTGACTCCGAGTAGCCGTGCTCGCGGAGCACCTCGTCGGTGTGCTCGCCGAGCAGCGGCGGGTGGCGGCGGACGGTCGTCGGCGTCCGCGAGAGGTGCATGGGGCTGCCGGGGAACTCCACCTCCCCGGCGGTCGATTGCCGGTTCGGGTCGTTCACCTCCCCGGCGGTGGGATGCTCGACGCTCGCGCGCATCCCCCGGGCGAGCACCTGCGGGTGCGAGAACACGTCGGCCACGTCGTTCACACCGCTCGCGGGCACGTCGTGGGCTTCGAGTCGCGCGAGCACCACCTCCGTCCCGCGCTCGGCGAACCACGGTTCGAGTTCGGCGTCGAGCGCCTCGCGGTTGGCGACCCGGTCGCTGTTCGTCTCGAACCGCTCGTCGGCGTAGAGGTCGGGACGGTCGAGCGCGCGGCAGAAGCGCTCCCAGACGTGCTCGCTGGCGACCGCGACGACGGCGTAGTCGTCGGCCGTCTCGAACGCGCGGTACGGGACGAGGTTCGGGTGCTTGCTGCCCATCCGCCCCGGCGGGTCGCCCGTGGCGAAGTAGTTCGTCGCCATGTAGCTCATCCAGGCGGCCTGCCCGTCGAGCAGGCTGACGTCGACTTTCTGTCCGGTGCCGTCGCCGAACTCCCGCTCGAACAGCGCGGCGAGGACGGCCTGGGTCGCGTACATCCCCGCCCCGACGTCGGCGAGCGCGACGCCCACGCGGACCGGCGCGCCGCCGTCGACGCCCGTGATGGACATCAGCCCGCCCTCGGCCTGCATCATGATGTCGTATGCGGGCCGGTCGCGGTCGGGTCCCCACTCGCCGTAGCCCGAGAGCGCACAGTAGATCAGCCCGGGATTGCGCTCGCGCAGGTCTGCGTAGCCGAGCCCCCAGTCGTCCATGTGGCCGACACGGAAGTTCTCGACGAGCACGTCGGCGTCGGCGGCCAGTTCGCGGAAGGCGTCGCGGCCCGCCTCGGTGTCGAGCGCCAGCGTGACCGAGCGCTTGTTCCGGTTGACGCTCATGTAGTAGGCGCTGTCCGTGGCGTCGCCGTAGCGCGGCGGGTGCCACTCGCGGGTCCCGTCCCCGGTGCCCGGCCGTTCGACCTTGATGACATCCGCGCCCAGATCGCCCAGTTGCATCGTGCAGAACGGCCCGACGAGCACGCGGGAGGCGTCGAGCACCGTCACGCCGTCGAGCGGTCCCGTCTCCCCGGACGGGTGCTCGGCTTCTCCGACCATGGCTCCGACTCGCCGCCCCGCACCAAGTGTGTCACGACCGCCGCCCGCCACACGAGTTAATAAAATAGCCGGGTAGAAATACTATTCATTACCTTCCATCGGCCGTCTCATAGCAGCCAGTTTAATAGGTGGTCGCCCCCGAACTCCGACGATGACCGATTCGAGCGACGGACCGGATGGGCCCGCCGACGGGGACCCGTTCCAGGGTGATCGTCCCGACGAGGGCGACGTCGTCTCCCTTTCCGTCCCCGACATGGACTGCGCCTCGTGCGCCGACAAGGTGGAGTCGAGCGTTTCGCGGCTCGACGGTGTCGAGGGGATCGACGCACGACCGACGACCGGGCGGCTGGTCGTCACCTACGACCGCGGCACTACCGACGCCGACGCGGTCGCGGGGCGCGTCGAGGCGGCCGGCTACGAGGTCGCCGACGGGGAGGAACCCTCGCTGCGGCTCTCGGTTCCCGACATGGACTGTGCCTCCTGTGCGGGGAAGGTCTCTGCGGCCATCGAGGGCGTCGCGGGCGCCCGCGAGTACGACACGATGCCGACGACCGGCACCGTCCTCGTGCGGTACGCCCCCGACGCGACGGACCGCGAGGCGCTCGTCGCGGCCGTCGAGTCCGCGGGCTACGAGGTCGTCGAGACGGCGGACGAGAGCGACGGGTCGGCCGCCGACCGCGGGAGCGTCTGGCGGAGCAGGCGCGCGGTCTCGACGTGGGTCGCCGCCGGCGCGACGGCGGTCGGCTTCCTGCTCGCGAACCCGCTCACGGAGGCGACCGGACCGACCGTCGAGGTGGCGGGGACGACCGTCGTCGTCGGCACGCTGTTCTACCTCGCGGCCGTGGCGCTCGCCGGCGCCGCCGTGTTCCGGAACGGCTACTACTCGCTCCGGAACCGCAGCCTCGACATGGATCTGCTGATGAGCGTCGCCATCTCCGGGGCGGTGATCGTCAGCGTCGGCTTCGCCGAGCCGTTCTACTTCGAGGCCGCGATGCTGGCGACGCTGTTCGGCGTCGCCGAGCTGCTGGAGGAGTACGCGATGGACCGCGCGCGCACCTCGCTCCGGGAGCTGATGGATCTCTCGCCGGACGAGGCGACGGTCGTCCGCGACGGCGACGAGGTGACCGTCCCGGCGGAGGACGTGGACGTGGGCGAGACGGTCGTCGTGCGGCCGGGCGAGAAGATCCCCCGCGACGGCGTCGTCCGCGACGGGACCAGCGCGGTGAACCAGGCGCCAGTAACCGGCGAGAGCGTCCCGGTGGACAAGACGGCCGGCGACGAGGTGTTCGCCGGCACCGTCAACGAGGAGGGCTACCTCGAGATCGAGGTGACCTCGGCGGCGGGCGAGGACACGCTCGCGCGCATCGTCGACCTCGTCGAGGACGCGCAGGCGAACCGGACCGAGCGCGAGCAGTTCGTCGAGCGCTTCGCGGGTTACTACACCCCGGTCGTCGTGACGGCGGCGGCGCTGCTCGCGGTCGTCCCGCCGCTCGCGTTCGGCGCGCCGGCCCAGCAGTACGTCGTCTACGGGCTGACGCTGATCGTGCTGGCGTGCCCGTGCGCGTTCGTCATCTCGACGCCCGTGACGGTCGTCTCGGGGCTGACGAGCGCGGCGCGCAACGGCGTGCTCGTGAAGGGGGGCGACCACCTGGAGGCGATGGGCGACGTCGACGCGGTCGCGTTCGACAAGACGGGCACGCTGACGAGGGGCGAACTGGCGGTCACGGACGTCGTCCCGCTGGGCGACCGCTCGGAGGCTGACGTGCTGGAGTGTGCCCGCGGGCTCGAACTCCGCTCGGAGCACCCCATCGGCGACGCCATCGTCGAGCACGCCGAGGGGAACGGGGACGGGAGGGCCGGATCGGCCGGATCGAACGGCGCGGCCGGCGACGCTGCCGAGCGGGAGATCTCGGCCTTCGAGAGCATCACCGGCAAGGGCGTCGCCGCCGAACTCGGCGGTCGGCAGCACTACGCCGGGAAGCCGGGGCTGTTCGAGGAGCTCGGCTTCGACCTCTCGCACGTCCACGCCGCGACCGACGGGGGCGTCGTCACCCGAACGACCCGCGAACTCTGCGAGCGCCACAACTGTCTCGACCTGCTGGAGGACACCGTCCCGGCGCTCCAGTCGGAGGGGAAGACGGTCGTCCTGGTGGGAACCGAGGACGAACTCGAGGGCGTCATCGCCGTCGCCGACGAAGTCCGCCCCGAGGCGAGACGGACCGTCGAACGGCTCCGCGAGGCCGGCGTCGCCACCGCGATGCTCACCGGCGACAACGACCGGACGGCGCGGGCCATCGCCGAGGAGGTCGGCGTCGACGAGTACCGCGCCGAACTCCTGCCCAAGGAGAAGGTGGCGGCCGTCGAGGAGTTGCAGGCCGAGCACGGCACGGCCGCGATGGTCGGGGACGGCATCAACGACGCGCCGGCGCTGGCGACCGCGACCGTCGGGGTCGCCATGGGCGCGGCCGGCACGGACACGGCCCTGGAGACGGCCGACATCGCGTTGCTGGCCGACGACCTCACGAAGCTCCCGTACCTCTACGAGCTGGCGAACACGGGCAACGGCATCATCCGGCAGAACGTCTGGACGAGCCTCGCGGCGAAGGCAGCGCTCGCGCTCGGCGTCCCGTTCGGGCTGGTCCCCATCTGGGCGGCAGTCCTCGTCGGCGACGCGGGCATGACGACGGGCGTGACGGCCAACGCGATGCGGCTGGCGCGCATCTCGCCCGCGGACGAGGGCGCCGAATCCGGGGACGCCGTGACGGCGGCGTCCGAGGCGTAGCGACCCCCGGCGGTCGTCCACTCGTCACCCTCGCCGTCCCAGTAACAGCACGACGGGCACGAAAGCCAGCGCGCAGCCGCCGGCGACGAGCAACAACGGCCGGTAGCCGCGCCCGACCACGAGCGTCGTGAACAGCCACGGCCCGAGCGCCCGGCCGAGGAACGTCGTGCTGTTCCGGAAGCTCAGCGCCCCGGCCCGAAAGCGCGTCTCGACGCCCTCGCTCACGCCGGCGTCGAGCGACGGGAGCACCGTCCCCCAGCCCGCGCCGAGCGCGGCCGTCGCCGCGACGAGCACGCCCAGCGTGGGTGCCCACCACGCCGCCACGAGGCCACCGCCGACGATGCCGAAGCCGGCGGCGATGATGCCGTGGTTCGAGACGCGCCTCGAGAACCCGCCGTTCAGCGCGGACGTCACGACTGAGGCGACCTCCGTCAGCGTCACCACCGCGCCGATGAGCACCGCCGGGAGGTCGTAGGTGCCGTCGAGCAGGAACGGGACCGCCGTCAGCGCGGCGCCGAACAGCAGCAGTTCGATCAGGAACGCCGAGCCGTAGAGGGCGGCCGCCTCCCGCGCCGGGAGCGCGGAGACGACGTTCCGGAGGTACGAGACGGACCGGCGCTCGCGCTCGCCGGCCGGTTCCGGCAGGACGCGGTAGGCCAGCACGGCGACCGGGAGGCCGACGAGGTACACCGCGAACGGCGCGTTCCAGGAGACGGCCGCGAGCGCGCCGCCGACGAGCGGGTAGACCGCCGCGCCGGCCGAGAGGACCGCGACGTTCACCCCGAGCACCGTGTTCCGCCGGACGCCCTCGAACGTGTCCCCGATGAGCGTGACCGTGGTGATGAAAAGCGCCGCGGCGGCGGTCCCCTGCACGACGCGAACCGCGAGGACGACCCAGTACGGCGGCCCGAGCGCGACGGCGGCCCCGAGGAGGCTGAAGGCGAACAGCGACGGGATAAGCACGCGACGCCGGCCGACGCGGTCGACGAGCAGGCTCGCCTGCGCGTCGGTGAGCGCGAGCACGTCCCTGATGGTCGGGAGCGCGGGGCTGATCAGCGGCACGCCCAGCGGCGCCAGCACGGTGCTCAACAGGACGACGCGGACGGTCGGCGACGACCAGGGGATTCCGGTCGGGAGGCGCCCCTGCCCGTCGGACTCGCTCGCCATCGTGGAGAGGGTCCGTCCCCGGAGCCATCGTTAGCACCCGCCTTTCGTCCGGTAGGAACGCGTTGTGGAGGGGCCGACCGTCGTTGAGACCGTCGACCGTCGTGGAGCCGACGGCAGTCAGCGGGCGGGGTCGGTCGAGCGCGCGGATCGGTTTCGGTCGCGCGGGCTCAGTTCCCGACCGTGATCGTCACCGGGGGCATTCCGCCCTGGAGCGCGCCGAACGCCGTCTCGTACCCCTCGTGGCGCGCGGTCTGGGGCCAGACGGTCGGCGTCAGTTCGAGTTCGTCGCCGTCCTCGACGCCGTCGACGACCGCGCCGTAGTGGTACGAGAGGTCGGGGTCGAGCGTCGCGGTCAGTTCGCCCTCGTAGACGGACTCGTCGCCGCGCGTCAGCGCCGCGTCGAGCCCCATCGCCGGGATGAGCATCCGGTTGTACGGCGTCCGGGCGGAGACGGCCAGATACGAGCCGTCGCCCTCGACGCCCTCGGGCGGCGAGTCGAGGACGGTCGCCACCAGCACCGCGTCGTTGCTCGTCGCCTCGCCCACGACTCGCCCGGGGAGCTCGTCGGTCGCGGGCGCGGTCGAGGGCGGGAGCATCTCCATCGACATCGGCTCGACCGCGCCCGTCTCGCCGGCGTCGTCGAGCGTCTCGAACTGGATGTCGTCCACGGCGGACTGGCTGTACTCGAACGCGACGTCGACGGTCGCCGCCTCCGCGAACTTCTCCCGGAACGCGCCCGTCTTGCGCGTGGTGACCGCGCCGACGTCGGCGCGGACGGTGTAGGTGCCGTCCGAGGGCAGCGGGAAGTTGGCCCCGTAGTGAAAGCCCATCGGCTGGGAGAGCATCGGGTAGATGACCTCCTGTGAGACGAGCTCCCCGTCCTGCAGGATCTCGACCGAGAGCCCCGTGTCGGGGAGGATCTGCCCTGTGTCGGGGTCCCAGATCGCCGTCATCAGGTGGACAGCGTCCTCGCCCCGGATGTCGGTCCGCTCGACCGACTCGGCGTTCACGTTCCAGAAGCGGTGCGGGAACGAGTACATCACCGCGACCTGGTAGTCCCCGCCCGTTCCCATCCCGGCCATCTCCATCCCCTCGACGTGGCTCGGGTAGTACACCGCGTCGGGGCGGTCCTCGACGACCGGCGGCACGCCGCCCTCCGAGAGCTGGAACCCGAGACAGCCCGCCGTCGCGCTCGTCCCGGCGAGTCCCGCGGCTCCGGCGGCCCGGAGGAAGGTTCGTCTGTCCATGCGTTCGCTATCGGGGCCGCGGAAAAGGGGGTTCTGGTACGGCTCTCGAACGGCTGCCGGTCGGCCGAGGCTCGACGACGTGCCGGGCTCGACGCGCGCCGCAGGTCACCGGCCCGGACCCGTCCGACGCTACTCGTCCGGCCCGGTGACGACCCCCGACAGGAGGTCGCCCAGCGGCGCCTGCAGCTCGTAGGCTGGCGTCTCGACGCGGATCGGCGTCGTCCGGGTGAGCCCGGAGAACTTCAGCTCCAGCAGGTACCCCCCGTCGGCGTCGATCGGCGCGGCCTCCCGCTGGCCCGACGCGTCGTGCCACGCCCAGGCCATCTCGCCGGCGAACTCGGCGCCCGTCCGCCCGCGGATCGCCCGCGTCTCGGGGCGGTCGGTGACCGCCGAGCCGGCCATCGGGTAGCCGCCGTCCTGCCACGCCCAGAACCCCTCGTCGATGACGTACACCTCCTCGTAGCCGCTCTCGATGAGGCTCGCGGCCCGCAACGACGAGAGGTGGTGGGGACAGCCGCAGTAGCAGACGATCCGGTCCTCCTCGGGCCAGGCCGCGACCGGGTCGGAGTCGCCGCCGTCGGGCGCGGGGCTGAGCACCGCGCCGGTGATCCGCGACCGCTCGTACTGGCTCTCGCCGCGCGCGTCGGCGAACCGGGCCTCGCGGCGCCGGTGCCAGTAGAGCGCGGCCTCGATGGGCGCGAGCGGGACGTCCGTCCCCTCGACGCTCGTGGTGGAGAAGCTCGCGGTGTCGATGGAGCGCTCCTCGGGCACGTTCTCGGGGGGCTGCGGGTAGCCGTCCGTCTCGTTCGTCAGTTCGACGGGCTCGCCGCCCGAGCCGCCCAGACAGCCTGCCGTGGCGGCGGTCCCGGTAATCCCGGCCGCGCCGGCGGCCCGGAGGAACGAACGTCTGTCCATGCTCCCGCTATCGGCTTCGGGGAGAAGGGGGTTCTGGTTCGCCCGTCGAACCGGGCGGCGGTCGCCGCGTCGGCGTCGCCGGCGGTCGCCGTCGCGTGCGCGCGGCGGCCCCGGACCGTCGACCCTGCCGCTCGTCGCTCCCGCGGCTCGTCGGTCAGGACGGCTCGTCGCTCGTCAGCCCGGCCGCGACCGCCGAGATGACCGTGTCCCGGACCGCCGGGTAGCGCTCCTCGCCGATGTCGTCCTCGTGGAGCGCGACGTAGGACACCGACTCGATGGCGTGTGCGATCGTCTCGGGGTCCGGGCCGTCGATCCGGCCCTCGTCGTACCACTCCTCGACGTACGGCAGGATGTAGGCCGCGCCGCGCTCGCGCTCGGCCTCCAGCTCCTCCTCGGTGTACTGCGCCTTGATGCGTTCGTACTCGTTCTCGACGATGATCTGGTGGACGAACGGGTTCGACTCGAACTCGGCGAGCAGCAGCTCGAGGAACGCCGTGATCGCCTCCTCCGGATCGTCGTGGGCCTCGAAGGAGTTGCCGAGCAGCCGGGGGATCAGCTCCTCGCCGTACGCCTCCAGAATCTCGATGTAGAGCTCCTCCTTCGAGTCGTAGAACTGGTAGAACGTGCCGGTGGCGATGCCGGCCGGCTCCGTCAGTTCGGCGATCGTCGTCTTTCCCAGCCCGTACCGGGCGAACAGTTCGCGCCCGGTCTCGTGAAGCGTCTCCCGGATCCGCTCCCGCCGTTCGTCAGTGAAGCGTGGCATCGTCGGTGTCGTCAGTGGGTTCGGGGGTCATGCGTGTGGTTCCACCGGTTTCGCGCGCAACTCGGCTCACCGGATGTCCATCCGTGTGAACCTGACCTGGCTCACGACGAGCAGCACGACCGTCGCCGCGAGCAGGATGCCCGCGCCCGCGAGGTCGTACGTCCCGTCGAGCATGATCTCGTTCGCGTCGAAGTACGTCATCGGGGCGACGTTCGCCAGCCAGCCGTAGTCGGTGACGGGGACGAACGACTGGAGCAGGTACAGCGCGAACAGCACGCCGACGGCCGCGTTCTGGGCCGCGTCCTCGCCGTCGAGGAACACCGAGCACACGAGCCCGACGGCCCCACAGCACAGCAGGTACGGCACCGCGAGCGCGTGGACCGCGAGCAGGGCCGCGGGGTCGATCGAGGCGTCGATGAACAGCGAGCCGACGTGGACGACGGCCGGCGTGGTGACGCTCGCGACGACGATGGGCACGAGCAGCGCGAGGAACTTCTCGAGGAGGACGCTCGTGCGCGAGACGGGCGCGGAGAGCAGCACGTCCATCCGGTCGGCGTCGACGTCGCCCGCGATCGACCCCGCCGCGCTGTACGCGAGGTAGATGCCGAAGAACACCGCCCAGATCAGGGTGTAGAACTCCCCGGCGAGCAGCCCCGCGAGGCTCGTCATGCTCCGGAGGCCGAACGCCTCGACGAACGGCTGGGGGAGCTGTGACATGACCCGCTCGAACTCGGCGCTGGCCGCGATGTCGGTCGTGATCAGCGGGGCGGTCGCCACGAACAGCAGCGCCAGCAGCGCGAACGCGACGCTGATCCCGAGCGCGCTCCTCACCCGGCGGCTCCCCTCGTAGCGCAACACGTCGAGCGTCATCGGACGTCCACCCGTTCGAACCGCCACTGGCCCGCGAGCACCAGCGCCGCGGCGGCCGCGAGCAGGATGGCCCCGCCCGCGAAGTCGAAGGTGCCCTCGACGAGGATCTCGGTCGGGTCGAAGTAGTTCATCGGGGCGATCACGCCGAGGACCTCGTAGTCGGTGCCGATGAGCAGCGTCTCGACCAGGAACGCCACGAGCAGCGCGCCCATCGAGGCGTACCGGGCGAGGCTCTCATCGCGGAGAAACGCCGACGCCGCGAACCCGACCGCCCCACAGCACAGCAGGTACGGCACCGCCAGCGCGTGGAGCACGACGAGGTTCGCGACGACGAGCGGGTCGCCGATGACCACCGAGCCCACGTAGAGCACGATGGGGGTGACGACGTTGACGGCGAGGATCGGCACCAGGAGCGAGAGGAACTCCTCGCGGACGAGCCTCGACCGGGAGATCGGCGCGGCGAGCAGGGTGTCCATCCGGCCCGACTCGACCTCGCCCGCGATCATCGAGGCGGCGCTGTAGGCCAGATAGAGGCCGAGCACCAGCACCCAGCCGACCTGGAACAGTTCGACCGCGAGCAGGCCAGCGAGGGTGTCGAGCGCCGTGACGCCGAGCCCCTCGGTGAACTGTCGGGGAAAGTTCGCGAAGATCGCCTCGACGTCGAAGTCGGTGAACGCCGGCGAGAGCGCGACGAACATCGCGCCGTAGAAGCTCGCCGCGGCCGCGATGGTCGCCCCGAGCACCAGCCGGCGCTCGCCCTCGTAGCGCGCGACCTCAAACATCCGCCCATCCCCCGTCGCCTCCTTCCCCACCAGCCCGCGCCTCACCGACCGTCCCGCCATCTGATCGCCCCTCGAGAGCCCCGGTCCCTCCCTGGGGGTCGACGTCGCCGTAGAAGCGCATGAACACGTCCTCCAGCGGCGCGTCCGAGACGTCCAGATCGAGGATTTCGTAGCCCAGCAGGTGTTCGAGCAGCGTGTTGTAATCGCCCGTGAAGGTGAAGCTCACCGAGGTCCCCTGGCGCCCGCCGGAGCCGGGGGAGTCGCCCGCCCCGTCCGGCCGTTCGGCGTCCTCGGTCGCCGGGACGTCGTCGGCCCGCTCGGACCCGTCGTCGGCCGACCGGTCGCGCTCGCCGCCGTCGGCCGTGGCGGGCTCCCGCGACTGCTCGTCACCGGAGACGGTAACGTCGTGTACCCCGTCGATGGCGAACTCCCGGGCGTCGACCGGCCCGCTCACGCGCACCGAGACGCGCTTGCCGCCCCGGTCGAGCAGCGTCCCGACGTCCTCGAGTTCGACGAGGTGGCCGTTCCGGACGATCCCCACCCGGTCACAGATCTTCTGGACCTCGCTCAGGACGTGCGAGGAGAAGAAGAACGTCGTCCCGCGCTCCTGCTCGTCGCGGACGAACTCGTAGAAGCGCTCCTGCATCAGCGGGTCGAGCCCCGAGGTCGGCTCGTCCATGACGACGAGGTCGGGATCGTGCATGAACGCGAGCACGACCGCGAGCTTTCGCCTGTTGCCCGTCGAGTACTCGCCGATCTTCCGGTCCATCGGCGGGTCGAACAGCTCCAACAGCTCCCCGCTCCGCTCGTCGCCCTTGAGCGACGCCTGGTATCGGAGGAAGCGCCGCCCGGTGACGCCCTCGTCGAACCCCATCTCGGCGGGGACGTAGCCGATCCGCCGCTTGGCCTCGATCATCCCCGCCCGGTCGGTGACGTCGTGGCCGAGCACGGTCGCGCTCCCGCCGGTCGGGGATTGAAAGCCCATCAGCGTGCGGATCGTCGTGGTCTTGCCCGCGCCGTTGGGCCCGAGGAACCCGAACACCTCCCCCTCGCGGACGTCGAACGAGAGGTCCTCGATCCCCCGGGTCTCCCCGTAGTACTTCGTCAGGTCGTCCAGGTGAATCGGCGTCATTTGGCACGTCGAGGTTCGGATCATGAACATTTGAATATTTCGTTCATTACGATGGTATGAGATGATCCCGCCCCGTACGACGCTGCTTCCGACAGATTACGGCCGATACCGTTGTGGCTCGAAGGGTACGACTTCACCCCGCTCGGCGGGCCCGTGTCGGTTCGGTCTCCGCCTCGTCGTTCGTGTTCCCGCAGCCGCTCACCCGCAGTCGCTCTCCCGCGGTCGCTCACCCGGCTCCCGTCCCGTCGAGCGCGGCGACCACGTCGGCGAGGTGGACGAGTTCGAGGTCGGTGCGCTCGGCCGCCGCCTCCCCGACTGACCGGGTGAACCCGTTCCGACTGAACAGCGCGTACTCGTACGTCGGCTCGCCGCCCCCCGGGGGCGTCCAGTCGACCCGTCGGGCGTCCTCCTCCAGCGTCGAGAGCACCCCGTACCCGAGGGGGCCGCCGGTGAACTTCGCCTCCCCGACGAGCAGCGTCCCCTCGTCGGTCGGCGCGACGACGTCGATCTCGCGCCCCTTGCGCCACCACTGACCGGGCACCCGCGTGAGCGTGTACGCCGGATACAGCGCGGGAAGCGCCCCGTGACAGAGCGACTCGAACGTCTCGCTGACGAAGTCCGGGAGTTCGGGTTCGACGAGGTCGGCGTAGGCGTCCTCGCCGTACAGTTCGTACCGACCGTCCCGCCCGTACAGGTACCGGAAGTAGAACCGGAACAGCGGGTCACGGATGCGGTAGCGGGTCCGTTTGCTCCGTGCGGGGTCGGCGAGCGCCGGGTGGTCGGTTCCCACGATCCGGAGGGTCTCGAGGCGGTCGAAGTAGTACGACGTGTTCGTGCTCTCGACGCCCGCGTCCTGGGCGATGTCGTTCCGGCTCCGGTTCCCCCTCGCCATCGACTCGAGGAGCGAGAAGTACGTGTTCACCTCCGTGAGTTCCATCTGCAGCACGGTCTCGGGCTCGTCGTGGAGCGTCCCGTCGGGGTCGAGGAGGAGTCGGGAGACGTTCTCCCCGACGCTCGAATCGGCGTCGAGCGGGTCGAGATACCGGGGGGTCCCTCCGAACACGCCGTGGACGAACACCCGCTCTTCGGCGTCGTACCCCGGAACGAACGCCTTCGTCGCCCGGAACGGGAGCGGTTCCAGTTCGATCCGACCGTTCGGATGCTGCGACACGCGCCCGTAGAGCGGCGCGCCCCCGTCGAGGACGTGCGTGTGGATCATCCCGACGGCGGAGCCGGTCAGCACGACCGTGGCCCGGCTCCCGTCCACGCTCGTGTCCCACAGGTGCTGGACGACGGACGGAAGTGCCTCGTTCGACTCGACGAGGTACGGGAACTCGTCGATCACGACTACCGCGTCCCGATCGATCAGGTGTGCGAGCAGCGGCTCCCACTCCTCCTTGATCGACGTGACGCTCGGATACGCGTCCTCGGCGGCCTCCACGAACCGGTTCAACTGGACGGTGGGCGTCCCCTGGACCGCCTGGTAGTACACCGCGTCGTCCCGGCCCGCGATCGACTGCCGGACGAGTTCGCTCTTCCCGATCTGTCGCCGACCGTAGACGACCGCCAGTTCCGCCTCGTCGGTCCCGTACAGGGTCCGAAGCCGGTCGAGTTCGGCGGCGCGATCCACGAACTGTTTCACGGCCGCACGTGGGACCGGGGCGACATAGGCTCTTCGGAGTTAGAAACAAGACTATTATAGTCTGAACTCTAATTATCCCACCGATCCACCGGCTCCCGCACGGCGTTCCGGTCGAGCCACCGCCGGCGGTCGCCCCCGCCGACTCCCACTGCACGTCGTCCCCAACCTCCTCCGACCCTCCGACGCGGCCGCTACCCCCCGGCGCCCCCGACCGGTCGCGGCAGCGCCCGTAGGTCCCGCGGCGGGATCAGGAAGTAGCCGCGCCGCCGGACGAAGATGTACTCGAGGATGCCGTTGTTCACCCGCTGGCGGACCGCCGGCGTCGCCGCCGTCGCGTCGGTGCCGTTCATCGCGCGGCGCACCTCCTCGAACGCGGTGATCCCGCGCTGGAGCGCCGGGAAGTGGAGGCTCGCCGCGTCGTCGTCGGTCGACTCGACGTGCCGGCGCAGCAGCCGCACGTTGCCGTCCTCGTCGCGGTTCGCCCGCGCGGCCTTCTGCGCGTGGCCGACCCGGCCGTACTCCTCGGCGTCCGCGACGACGTCGTCGATGAAGGCGTCGACGCCGCTGTCGTCGCCGAGGTTCTCCCCGACGCCCTCGACGAGCCCCCGGGCCGTGTGGCCGGGCGAGAACATCTCGGTGACGCGTTCCTCGTCGCCCTGCTCTCCGTACCAGTCGTTCAGGCGCTGTCGCCAGTTGGAGACGACCTTCGTCGTGCCGCCGGCGAACGGGCCCTCGGGGAGGGTGACGTACGATTCGGTCGCCTGGTTCGCACGGAGGCCGGCCACGAACCCCATGAACAGCGGCGACTCCTCGGGGATGGGGTTGGGCTGTGGCACGCCCGAGAGGTCGTCGCCCTCCGCGTGGGGCTTGCCGACCTCCATGAAGCCGGTCCGGCGCGAGTCGACCGTTGCAGCCCCGGCGAGCGCGGACGGGACCGCGACGCCGTTGGCCCGGTCGCGCTCGCCCGTCAGCGCCTCCTCGGCGGCCAGCACGGCGTCGGGACGGTCCGAGGCGAGGTGGACGAGCAGGTCCTGCTCGTCGAACGTCGGCGTCTCGAACGGCGCCAGCGGCTCGGGGTGCGGGAGGTCGACCGAGTCGGGGAGCGACCCGTCGTAGCGGTCGAAGTACGCGGGCGAGTAGCCGACCGAGTGGAACAGCCCTTCCGGCCCCCACGCGAACGCCTCGTCCAGCGCGTCGAACGCCCCGGCGACGGACTCGCGGGCGGCCGTCCCGGGCGTCCCCCCGCCCGAGACCGAACAGTAGAGGAACACGTGGTGTCGGGGAAGCCGATGGTTGCCCGCGTCGTCGGTGCGGAGGAACTCGTTCCACTCGTGCTGGCCGGTCGGGTGTGCGGCGGCACCGTCGCCGGACGGGATGGGGTCGGCCGGGTCGAGCCGCTCGACGCAGGCCGAGAGCGCGGCAGCGCCGCCCGCGGCGACGGCGGCCTTCCCGAACTCGCGCCGCGAGAGGCCGTCGGTGTCGGTCATTGCCGGCGGTAATCGGGCCGCACGAAAGGGGGTTGTGGTGTGGCCGTCGAACGCCTCACGTCGCGTCGGGGAGGAGCCTCGACCCGGCGGAGGCGGCGGGGACGAGCAGGAGGACCCCGCCCAGAATCGTCACGTAGACGCCGACGCCGGGCGTCCAGCGGCCGGTGAGCGGACTCGCCAGCACCGCGACGAGCACCGAGAGCCCGCCGAGGACGGCCAGCAGCCGCGCGGCGAGGCCGCCCCGATCGAACCGTCCCACCGCCGCGAGGACGGCGACAGTTCCGATCGGCAGGCAGAGCGCGAGCGCCCTCGTCCAGCGGCGTTCGAGCCCCGAGTCCATCCCGAGCACGTACACCTGCAGCCGCGTCTCGGCGACCCAGGGGAGGAGGGTGCCGAGCGCGGCGACCGCCACGCCCGCGAGGCCGACGGCGAGGACGCGCCGCCCCGGTTCCGCGTCGAACACGGCGGCCGCAGGGGCGGCTGACGGGTAGTCCTTTCGTCGGATTCGGCCGTCCCGAACTCACTCGCCCTCCAGCAGCCCGTCGACCAGCCGCGTGAAGCGGTCGAGCAGGCGGTCCGGGAGCGACGGGCGGACGACCCGCAGCCCCCGCGCGGTCGCCTCGGGGTCCGTGAGTTCGAGCGTGACGCGCCCGCGCTGGTCGCGCCGCTTTCGGACCACGTCGGCGTCGACGAGGCCGTCGAGGTGCCACTCCAGCGTGCTCCGGGCGACGTCGAGGTCCTCGGCCAGCGACGCCGGTCGGCGGGGCGTCTCGAGCAGTTCGAGACAGACGTCCCGCGCGGTCTCGCGGCGCAACAGCGCGACGAGCAGGCGGTCGTCGGGACCGTACTCGGCAGGGAAGTAGTGGGTCCGGCCCGACACCTCCTCGCGGCACAGGTCGCCGTCGCCGGTCAGCCCGCGGAGGTGGTACTGGGCTTGCCCCGGCGCGAGGTCGAGCCGGCGGACGAGTTCGTTGAAGTGGAGGCCGGGGTGGCTCCGGACGTACGAGGCGACCCGCTCCCGGGTCGGGGGCTGGCTCATCGGGCGAGCCACCTCCCCCGGCGGTTCACGAGCCGACACCTCCCGTCCTGCGGGCGTAGACGACCGCGGCGATGACCAGCCCCGCCATCGCCACGTCGAGGACGTGCTCGCCGAAGTGGTGCGTGTTCGCGTCGACCGCGCCCCACGCCGCGCCGACCGCCAGCGCCGTCCGCGCCAGGAGCGTCCCGAGCGCGAGCGCGACGAGCAGGTACGACCGCGTGCCGCGCCGGAGGAACGCCGCTAACCCCCCGCCAAGCAGGATCGCCCCGCCGACGGCCGCGAGGCCGAGGACGAGCGCGTACCACGGGTCGCCGCCGTGGCCGCCGGCGAGGAGCACAGATCGCATTCGTCCGTCTTCGGCGGCCGGAGTACGTCGGGCTTTCGGTCCGCGACGCGGGCTCAGTAGCGCCCGCCGTCGCCCGAACCGTCCCCGTCGGCGGCGGTCGAGGTTTCCCCGGCGGCGGTCGTCGCGGCAGTCCCCGCCGGGGTCGTCGTCCCCTCGCCGGGACGGATCGGAACCCCCGCCGGCGTCAGTACCCACCAGACGTCGTTGACTCCCTGGCCGCTGGCGTCGCCCGGTTCCGCGTCGCTGGCGAAGTAGTACAGCGGCCAGCCGTTCGCCGAGACCTGCGTGGCCCCGTCCTCGCGCTCGAACGCCGTCAGTTCGGCCGAGACGCCCTCGCCTGCGGTCGGTTCGCCGTCGACGGTGAGCGCCGGCCACGCCGACGCGCAGCCGTCATAACAGGTGCTCGCGCCCGCGCCCCGCGTGTCGGAGTCGAACATGTACAGCGTCAGCCCGTCCGGACCCACGAGGACGTCGCCGTGCTCGGGATGCGAGCGCACGGCGACCGTCGCCTCCGCGGCGTCGGATCCGGTCGTGGTTCCGTCGGTCGATGCAGCCGTCGGCTCGTCGGTCGGCTCCACGGTGGGTTCCTCGGTCGACCCTGGCGAGTCCGTGCCGCCGTCGCCGCCGTCGCCGCCGTCGCTGCCGATACAGCCCGCGAGGGGGAGCGTCGCGGCAGCCGCGCCGGCAGCGCCGAGCAGCGCGCGTCGTGTCGGTGCCATGGCCGGGAGGACGCGAAATCGGCGAAAGAACGTTTTCCGGACTCCGTCCAAAGTTCGTCCAACGTCGCGTGACGTTCGGCTCGGCGGGAGCGGCGTCGGATCCGGTGCGGGGGCTGTGGACGGCGTCGGGTCGGTCGTCGGTCAGCGCAGGGTGAGCCGCGCGAGGAACGCGAGCGCGACGAGTTCCAGCCCGCACAGCATCGTCACGCCCGCCTGCACGTCGGCCCCCGACGCCACGAACCAGCCGATGAACGCCGGGTGGGCGAGATAGAAGTAGAGCCACAGCAGGTTCTCCACGAGCAGGAATCCGGCGACGACGAGCAGGCCGAGCGTGTGTTCGGCGCCGTGCCGCCGGTAGTTCCGGAGCCAGACGGTGCCCAGCGCGAGCAGCAACAGCGTGTTCACCCCCGCGGCGACCCGCGCGGCCTCGAGCCAGATGGTCATCGTCGCCTCCGCGGTCGGTCGGCCGCCCCTTTCAGTGCTGTCCCATATTCGTCCGAAATCATGAGCCTTCGGTGTCCTCCGTGTCGGTTTCCTCGGTCGCCGTCCCGCTCCCGTTTTCCGCCCCGGTCTCCGGCTCGCTTCCGGCTCCCGTCTCGTCACCCGTCGCCGCGGCGTCTCCGCCGTCCACGGTGTCGAGGATCTCCTCGACCGTGTGCCAGTTCGTCTCGACCTGCTCGGTGAACAGGTAGACGGCCGCGTAGTCGTCGCCCGCCCGCCGGACGACGTTGTTGTCCATCAGCACGTCGAGGTGGTGTCTGACGGTCGTGTAATCGAGCTCGAGCGCGGTCGCGAGCTGGTTGGCGTTGCGCGGCCGCTCGTCGAGCAGTCGGAGGAGACGCGTCCGTGTCGGCCCGCCGCGGGAACTCGCGAGCAGGTACCAGAGCACGTCCTCCATCGGGGGTCCCGTTTCCGGGGAGGGGGTTTTACTCCTTCCCACGCCCCGGGCGGCGACTGACGGCCGCCCGCCCGAGACGCCCGGTCCCGCACCGAACTCCTCGCCCGGCTCCGCCGCCGTTCGATCCGGTCAGGTACTTAAAAGAAGAAAACTAAGAAGTTCGAAAGGAACTATGACGTAGTTCCGGAAAGAGTACCACGTCTCACCGCGAACACATCGCTCACGTCGCGGCCGTCACCGTCGCCGCCGATTCAGACCGTGGACGTTTCCAGATGCATCGCGTTGGCGATGAGCTTCTCGTGACCGCGCCGGAGCCGCTCGGAGAGCGCCTGATGCGAGACGCCGAAGCTGCCCGCGAGCTCCTCCAGGTTCGCCTCCCGCGGGACCGCGTAGTACCCCTCCCGGTACGCGCCGACGATGGTCTCGTACTGGTGCTCGGTCAGTCCGAACCACCCCCGCCTGAACGAGTCGGAAAGTTGAGTTATCTGTTTGATGTCGAGTGACACGTCGTACTCCTGGCACGACTGGTACATCGAGGCGACCGAGTCGTGTTCCGGGAACAGGATCCGGAAGTGCCAGTCGTCCGCTTTCGTCCTCGCGTCGAGGATGGTCGCGTCCTCCTCCTGGAGGACGTAAAAGAGGACGCGGACGTGCATCTCCCACTCGAGTTTCAGGAGGTACTCGGTGTCGAACTCGGTGACGACCGACACCTCCCGGGTCGTCGGGTCCTCCCGGACGGCGTCGGGAAGCGAGTCGAACGCGGCCCCGTCGTCGGCGGTCGCCCAGAGGAGCGGGAGCACGCGGTCCGTGCTGTTGGCGACCACGCGCACGATCTCGAACTCGGCCGAGGGCACCCGCTGGAACGTGTTCTCGAGCGCGAACTGTCCTGCCGGTAGCGTGGCTCTCACGATCGTCGTCATGGTGCTATGGTGGATTCACAACTATCGGATAAGAGGTGTTCCCCTAACTGTTGAGGTCCCTCGCGGCGGGCGTGCCGTGGTGGGCCGGAGGGGCCGCGCGCGGTCGAGCGGCCCGGGGACGCTGCCCGCACGGTCAGTCCTCCGTCCAGTACATCAGCGCCTCGCGCTCGATGCCGCAGTTGGGACACCGCGCGGGCAGGCCGTCGTCGATCTCGCCCATCTCGCCGCAGTTCAGACAGCGCCACATCAGCTCGGCCTCGCCGAACGCCTGCCCCGAGCGGGCGTGCGCGATGCTGAGCGACTCGACGCCGTCCCGGAGGCTGAGGAACAGGCCACCCTCCTCGAGGCCGCGGATGATCCCGACCGGGTCGCCCTCTTCCGTGTACAGCGTCTGTCCGAACGCGAGGTCGGCTCCGTCGGCGCCGGCGTCCTCGCCCTCCTCCATCGGCGTCTCTCCACGTCCGCTCATACGACCCGATTCGGGGGCTGGGAGCAAAGGTCTATCCGTGGGCTCCGACCCGTCCCGAAGCGCGGGACGGGCGACCCCAGACGGTCGGGAGGGACCCGCGACCGTGAATACTTGAGTCATCGCACCCGACACGCACCCATGGCACCCGACGACCCCGCCGAGCGCGACGCTCGCGACAGCGTCCAGGACGCCGCCGAGCGCCGGCAGCACGAGCGCGCCGAGTCGGTCGAGACCACCCTGGAGGCCGTTCGGGCGGACCTCGGGACCCACCAGTACCCCGTCACCAGCGAGGACCTGGCTGCCTACTACGCCGACGACCCGACGGACCTGCCGAACGAGACGGAGTCGCTCGGCAGCGCGTTCGGCCGCCTCGACCGGAGCTTCGCGGATCCCGACGAAGCGTTCGAGGCGCTCGTCTCCGAGTTCGAGGAGGGGCGCCTGGAGGGGAGCGAGGGCGGGTCGACCACGGACCGCTGAGTCGCGTCCCGCGTCAGTCCGCCGGGGCCGAGCGTGCAGGTTGAAGCCCCGGGCCCCCGTCGGTACATCCGCGAATGAAACTCGATGGGACGGACCAGGCGCTCCTGTCGGCGCTCGGCGACGACCAGCACACGGTCGAGGCGCTCGCGGCCGACCTCGACCGCCCGTCGGACGAACTCCGGAGTCGGTTGCGGGCGCTCGCGGACAACGGGCTGGTCACGGAGTCGACGGGGGGCGACGTTCGGCGGACCGACAGCGGTCGTCGCGTCGCCGCCAGGCGTGCCGGCGCGACCGACAGCCGCATCGACACCACGCCGGCCGTCGAGCGCGTGCTCGCGACGTTCCGGCTCCGTCCGGACGAGGCCGACGCCGTCAGGGACTCGTTCGCGTTCCTCCGCTACTGGGGGCGGGCCACCCCGGACGAACTGATCGACGCCATCCACCGTGAGGAACCCGCCGGGTACGCGACCGGCGACACGTGGTGGACCGACTGCGTGCGCGACCCGCTGGCCGCGCTCCCCCGCGTCGTCGCGCCGACGCGGCCGACCGACTCCTGGCGGTACGCCGGCCCGCCCGAATCGGCGACGTCGGGCGCGGACGGCACGCGGCGGCTCGGCCGCGGCGGCCATCGTCCGTTCGGCAGCGTGAAACAGGCCATCGAGTCGCTCGCGCTCGCTCCGGCCGAACGGGAGGCCGTCCGGGCCGCGTTCGGCGTCGTCCGGCGGCGGGGCGAGGCGTCCGAGCGCGACGTCGCCGCCGCCACGTTCCCGGACCACCCCGCCGGTTACCCGACGCCGGACGCGTGGACGGCCGGACTCGTCCGCCCCGCGTTCGCCCGGCTTCCCGGCGTGAGTCGTGTCCGTGGCGACGGCTGGCGGTATCGACGGCGATCCCCGCCCCGGCCACGCCGACGGCGTCCCGACGGACCCCGCGCTCTGTGAGGGACTGACTCGCCGCCCTAGAGCCCGGGGACCCCCACGGCCTCGAACGTGGCGAGCTCCAGGAACGCCAGGACGTACAGGATGACGAGCACCGACACCCAGGCGATGAGCGCGATGCCGGCCGACGTGGTCCAGCCGCCCGGGTAGCGCCAGTTGATGACCCCGAGGTACGCGATTAGCGCCAGCAGCGGGCCGAGGAAGGGGATCCCGCCGACGAAGAAGGCGATGACGGCCCAGACGACCGAGCCGATCAGGGCGGTCACGATGGCGTACGTGTAGTCGTCGGCGTCGGTGAGCACCCGTGCCCCGACGTAGATCCCGAGGGCCCCGATGAGGAGGCCGACGAGGAAGACGATGACGGTGTCGATGAGTGCCATGTCTCCTCCCCCACGGCCGCAGGCTTTGTTATAGCCGGGTTACGCGCGTCCGCGGCTGTCCCCTCGCGGGCGGCCGACGCCCGTGGCGTGCCCCCGGTTTTATCGGGACGTCACGCGTATCGGCTCCTTGCTAGCGCCGGCGCGTCGGCTAGCAGGTATCACCATGTACGGACCAACGGAGAACGACCCCTACGCTCGCACGGAAGCGTCGTATCAGCACCCCCAGCGCGAGTCAGCACGGCGGAGCCGCCAGGGCTACGGGCAGCAGGGCCAGCAGCCGGCGGGGGCCCGCTCCCGGCAGAACCCGCAGCGACAACAGCAGGGACGGCAGACTCAGCAGGGGATGAACCAGCAGGGAGTGAGCCAGCAGGGACTCGACCAGCAGGGACTCGACCAGCAGGGCTACGGCCAGCACCCCCAGGGGGCCGGCGGCCAGTCCGGCTACGAGGGACAGCAGACTCAGCAGGGGTACGCCCAGCAGCCACCCCGGGGAACGCCCCAGTATCGACACCAGCCGAACACCGCGTCACAGCAGCAGCCCCAGGGACGAGGGATGCAGTCTCAGATGCAGCCACCGAGCGCGCAGGCCGGCGGCGACCAGCAGTTCGGGGGGCGCGCCCGGCTTCGGCCGGTAGCGCTCGAGGAGGTCGTCCAGACCGACGTCGTCACCGTCGCGCCCGACGAGCCGGTGTCGGCGGCCGTCGGGACGATGGCCGAGGAGGTCGTCGGGAGCATCGTCGTCGTCGAGGACGACCGGCCGGTCGGCATCGTCACCGACCGCTCGGTGGCGCTGGCGCTCGACGCGACGCCCGACGTCGCCGAGCGAGACGTCGAGGAAGTGATGACGACCGACCCCGTGACGGCGACGATGGAGTCGAGCGTCTTCGACGCCATCGGCGTCCTCGAGGAGGCCGGCGTCCGCCGGCTCCCCATCGTCGACGCCGACGGACGGCTCGAGGGAATCGTCACGCTCGACGACGTCCTCGTCCTGCTCGGCTCGAAACTCGACGACGCAGCGGCGATCATCCGGGCACAGTCGCCCCGGTACTGACGCCGTCGGACGGCCGAGCCGCCCGAGTCGGCCGAATCCGGGAGCACACCCGGCGGACGAGGAGCCGCCCGGGCCGCGGGTTTCACCCGACCTACCGCCGCGTGGAGCACGACCCCCCACGCCGCCCCCGGCTGACGATTCACGCCGACTACTCCGGGCTAACACCGGCTTACTCCGGCGGGGGCGTCCCGCACGTCCGACGCGTGGGGGAGCCAACGCAATTACAGAGCTAGTACTGTAACAACCCGTCCCGGTTCCCCGGCTCCACGTCGGGAGCGGGGGTAAGCTCTTCTTACGTCGCGTCAGTCTCCCTCCGTTCGGCCGAACGCGACGGCTTCGGCCGGGAGACGGAGCGAACCACCCCAAGAACCTAATCCGAGTTCGTCGTACTACGCCCGTGACGACGATCAAGATAATCAAAGTCCTCGGGACGTCCGAGCAGTCCTGGGAGGACGCAGCGAAGGAGGCCATCGCCGAAGCGAACGAGACGATCGACGACATCCACGGCGTCGAGGTGGAGGGCTGGACCGCCGAGGTCGAGGACGGGGAGATCACCCAGTACAAGGCGACCGCGGAGGTGGCGTTCCCGGTCCACGACGAGCGATAACGCGGGAGGCTCCCCGCGGGGGCTACTCGGCCGTCCCGTCCCCGGCCTCCGCGTCGACCCGGGCGTCCGTCCGGCGGTCGACCGCGTCCTTCACGGCGCTGGCCGAGACCCCGTGGACGACCGCCGAGAGGAGGACGACTGCCCCGACGAGCGCGACCTCGTAGGCCTCGACCATCCGCTCACCCCGGCGTGTTCGCCGCGTGGACGGGTGTCCGGCGCACCGATTCAGCCCAGCGGCAGCCGTCCTTTCGCGGCGCGCCTGTCCCGCGGACGGTTGATCTCGACGTGGTCAGACTCCGGGATCTCGACGCCGCGGGTCGGCACGGTGAGGTACATCGAGGGGTACCAGCCGCCCCGGTTCCGGCGGAGGTGGGCGGCCGCCGCGTCGATGTGCTCGCGGTCGAGGACGCCCATCCCGGCGTGGCGGAAGCCGGTGATCTCCCCGTAGTCGGTGACTCGGCTCCGCTCGTCCAGCCGGATGGCGGTGTGTTCGGTCTGGATCCCGGGCAGGTGGACGACGACGCTCTCGCCCTCGAGGTCCCGGTAGCGCCGGCGCACGCTGGCGACCGCCTCGGGCGTGACGACCACGTCGCCGTTGAGCACGAGCACGTCGTCGTCGATCCCCTCCAGCGCCCGGTAGAGCGACTCGGCGTTGTCGTACTCGTCCCACGCCTCCACGACGACGGCCTGGGCCGTGTGCACGCGGTCGAGCACCTTCTCATGGCGGTAGCCGAGCGCGACGGTCACGTCCTCGACGTGCGGGTCGATCGCCTCGCGCTGGTACTCGTACAGCGTCCGCCCGCCGACCTCCATGAACGCCTTCGGCACGTCCTCGGTGTGTTCGCCCATCCGACTCCCCTCCCCGGCGGCGAGGATCACCGCGTGCATGCCAGCACCTCCGTCGCCGCGCGTTCGCCGGCACGACCGTCCATCGGGATCCCGAGGTCGGCCCGGAACGCCGCCCGGCGCTCCCGAACCGCCTCGGGCGGGCCGTGCGCGTACAGGTCGTCCACCGTCTCGAGGTCGAGTCGATCGGTCCGGTAGCCCGCGGGCGGAACCTCGCGGTCGTCCGCGTCGAGGGCCGTGAGCTGGATCAGCGGGCGGTCCGTGTGGAGCCACTCGGTGACGATGCCGGAGTAGTCGGAGACGAGTACATCCGCCGAGAGCAGGCTCTCGCCCGGCGTCCCTCCCTCGTCGAAGGTGACGTTCGGCAGCGACGCGATGCGCTCGCGGCACCGTTCTGTCACCGACTTCCCTGGCTCCTCTCGCCGATCCATCGGGTGCGGGCGAAACAGGAGTTCGTACTCGGTGTCGGCGAACGTGTCGAGGACGTGTTCGGCCGTGTGCAGGTAGCTCCCGCCGCCGTAGTTGTGGTTCGTCGGCGCGTAGAGTACTCGCCCCTCGCGGGGCGGGTCGGCCTCGACCAGCGCGTCGGCCTCCGGGACGCCGACGACTGCCACCGTGACGCCGTCCGGGAACCCCTCGCGGTAGCGCTCGCCCCAGCGCTCGCCCGGCGCGAGCGCGACGTCGACGACGTCGCGGAGCCGCCCGAGCGTCGTCCCGACCTCGCCCCGCCCGACGGACGCGCCGTGGCGGACGTGGACCACGGTTCGCTCGCCATCGAAGGCGAACCCGCCGGGGTCGAGCGTGTGGTTCCGGACGACGACGGCCGGGTCGACCCGCTCGACGGCGGCGTCGATGGACTCGCCCGGCTCGCGCTCGACCTCCCGGAGCGCGTCCGAGCATCCCTCGGCCTCCGGCCCGAGCGCGAGGAAGGCCGACTCGACGTCGACGTGTCGGTCGATCGCCTCGTACGTCTTCCGCATGAACGGCCGATCGAACGTGTACAGGATAGGTACCATCATATCACCTCGGTGGGCCTCTCGGGAGCTGACGGCGATAGCGCTCGGCCGCTCCATACCGGCCCGTATGACACCGTTTGTTTTACCGACTACCGCATAAAGGTGCGCCACGCGACCCCCGATCGGGTCGAATTCGTCCGATTCGACGCCGCTATCGCCGGAACGCGGGCGGGCCGACGGGCGGCGACCGCGACGTACGCCGCCCCTACTCGCCGACAGGGCTGCCGGTCCCCGTCGCCGGCGTCGAGACGCCCGCCCGGTCGGGCACCGGCACGGCGAGGTCGGCCACGATGGGCAGGTGGTCCGACGGGTAGCGGCCGTCGGCGGTCGTGTCCGCGGCGATCGCGTGGCTCGTGACCGGGACGTCCGGCGAGGCGAGCACGTGGTCGATCTTGCGGTCGGGGACGAGCGCGTCGAACTCGGTCCGGGTCGTCAGCGGGCCGTGGTGGGGCGTCTCGGCGGCGTGGTGGCAGTCCCGGAGGGACGGCGTCGCCGCTTCGTCTCCGCGGTCCGCCTCGTCCACCTCGCCGGCCCGCTCGGTCCCCACCAGATGCCGGTACGGCGCGTCGCCGGCGAGGCAGTTCAGGTCGCCGGTCACGACGACCGGCGTTCCCGGGGCGTGCCGGCGGACGCGCTCGCGGAGCAGCTCCGCGCTCCGGACCCGCGCGGTCTCGCCCTTGTGGTCGAAGTGCGTGTTGAAGTGGACGAGCTCCGCGCCGGTCGTCCGCTCGCGGAGGCGAACCCACCGGACCAGCCGCGGGAACTCGGCGTCCCAGCCGACGCTCCCCGGCTCGTCGGGCGTCTCCGAGAGCCAGAACGTCGAGCCGTCGACGCGCTCGAACCGGTCGGCGTCGTAGCCGACGGCGGCGTACTCGCCGGCGTTGCGCGCCGCCGCCCGGCCCGCGCTCAGCCACTCGTAGCCGGGCAGCCGCTCGCGCAGGTCCGCGAGCTGGTCGTGGAGCGCCTCCTGGAGCCCGACGACGTCGGGGCCGTGGAACCGAACCACGCTCGCCACGTCGTCGCGGCGCTCGCGCCAGGTGAACGGGTCCACCGGCGGGTTGTCGAAGCGCACGTTGTACGACATCACCGAGAGCCGCGTCGTCGTGCCCGCCGTCCCGGCGTCATCGTCACTCACTGCGGTTTCACCCGTCCTACCGCTCCCCGCGGTCCCGCCGGGCCGTCCCCCCGGCCGGTCGAACCCCCCTGTCCCGCGCCGCGCGGGTCGTCCGTCCTCATACTCGGGTTGGATGCCAGCCTACGCATATGCCTTGTGGATCGGTTCACCCCGTCCGTCGGCGGTTGGAAAGGTCACCCTACTCCGGTGGGGCCGGCCGGCGGTCGACACCGATCGGTCGTCGACCCGGCCGTCCGTCGCCGTGCCCCTGCAGCGCCCACGTTTTTCCCGCTGCCGTCCGACAGTCTCCCCACGGTGACGAGCCTGAAGTCACTCGCGCGGTCGACCGCGCGGTCGGTCACGGACGGCGACGACGGGGCGGCGAGCGACGCGGAGCGACGCCTGCACGCGGCGGTCGTCGGCCTGTCCGGTGGCGCACTGGCCACGGGAGTCATGTCGGCGTTCCGACTTCCCGTCGCGCGGTCGCCGCCGCCGACGGCGTGGCTCCTCGCACGGGTTCGCGGCGGGGATCCGTCCGACCACGTCGGGGTCGGCCTCCTCCTGCACCTGCTGTACGGGACGGTCGCGGGCGGCGTCTTCGGCGTGCTTACCGACCCGTTCCTGTCGGGGGCGGAAGCGACGCGGGAGCGCCGGGCGACGGCGCTGGGTGCGGCCTACGGCGCGCTGCTGTCGGCGTTCGGCGTCGCCGTCCTCCTCGACCGCCTGCTCGGCCTGGACCTCGACCCCGACGAGCGGTTCGTCTTCCACGTCAGCCACCTCGTCTACGGGCTGACGCTCGGCACCTGGGTCGGGTCGAACGAGTAGCGGCCGGGACCAGCCGGCCGTACGCTTTTTTCTTTGCTCGGCCAACGGTCCCCATGGTGGACGAGGAGGACGGCCAGTCGGAGGGAGGGCGGAGACCCGGGCGCGCCCTGGAGGAACTCGACCGCGCCGCCGCCGCGGCCGACGCCGAACGGAGGGAACAGCTCCGCTCCATCGAGGAGGGGTTCCGGGAGATCGTGGGCGGGGAGGCGACCGCGGACGCCGCCCCGCACGCCGACCGGATCGAGGAGCTGGAGGAGAAGCTCGCGGCGCTCGCGGGCCGGACGGACGGGGAGGTCAACCGGCGAATCAACACGGCGGAGGCGCTGATCGCCGGCTACTGGCGCGACGTCTCGGAGGAGTGAGACGCCGGCGCCGATCCGGACGCGGCCGCGGCGACCACGGACCGTCGGGTCCTCAGAGGTACGACCCGTCCCAGTCCGACGGCCGGTGGCGGTTGCCACACGCCGGGCAGACGACCCGGTCCTGCTGGTCGACCTCGGTCGTGACGGTCCGGCACGCCCCGCAGAAGTAGCCGTGGCGCGCCTCGAACTCCGCGGACTCGAACGCCGCGAAGAACGGGGCGATGGTGCCGGAGAGCGGGTCCTCGGGGTCGACGAACACCTCGGTCCCGTCGGGAGCCTCGGCGCGTTCGGGCGGCTCCTCGCCCTCGGCCAGCGGGTCGAACCCCTCGGTCTCGGCGGGGTCGACCGCGTTCGGGCTGGCGTACACCTCCGCGACGAGCGAGAGGTCGCCGAACTCGACGTCGGCGCGGTCGACGCGGACGAAGCCGAACTGCTCGCAGAACGTGCCGCCCTCGACGTCCTCGGCGAGGACGTTCGAGCGGACCGTCCGCGCGTCGCGCTCGTCGAACGCGTCCGTGAGCCGCTCGAACAGCGCCGTCCCGACGCCCGCGCCGCGCGCCTCGGGGTCGACGTGGAGCCAGCGGATCACCGCGCCGTCGTCCCCGAACTCGCCCTCCGCGAACCCCTCGACCGGTTTTCCCTCCCCCGGCTCCGCGACCTCCGTGCCGTCCCCCGTCTCGTCCGCGGCTCCGGCCGGCCCGCCGCCGGCGTCGCCCTCCCCGCGGGCGACGAGCATGACGACGTCCTCGCGGTCGGCTTTCCCGGCGAGCGCCGCCTCGGCGAACTCCTCGTCGACGACGGCGTCGATCTGGTCGGGGCTCAGCGCGTACGAGGCCCGCATCGAGCGGGAGACGACGTTGGCGACCGACGCGGCGTCGCGCGCGACGTCGAGCGGGACGAACTCCATGGGCTCCGGTTCGTCGCCACGGCCAATAAATCCGTTCGCGCCCCCGCCCAGCGCGGTCGCCCTGTGCCGCCAACCACCCTGCCACCGCCGCCCGGCGCTCCAAACGCCCCGTCCGGCGCCAGGCTCCGGGACGGACCCACCGCCATCCGTAACTGTCGTGCCGGCAGTGGCCGGCGGCGCTCGACGGGTCTCGCGGCCGATTCCCGGCGGGCGAGGCGGTCCCGTACGGGGACGAAACTGTTCGGCTTGCAGATTCAAGCACATGCGGCCGGCCGACCGCCCCGCAGTCACGCGGGAGTCGTTCAGCCCAGGTTACCGGGTTCGAGCGGTCACCGGGGCCGTTCGACGGCCCGCCTAACCGGTGAGCCTCGCCCCGACCGCGCCGGTTTCGAGGCGCTTTCCCCCCGACACGACGGCCGGCGTCCGCCTCGCGTCGCGGTCCCGGGGGCCTCGCCTGCCCCGTGTAAGCGCGTCGTTCGGCCGCGGTCCCGCGCCGCCGAGCGGGCGGGATGAATATGCCGGCAACGAGGATAGGGTCCAGCACGGGAAGGGGACGACGGGTACATGAATCCGAACTCGGAGTCGACTCCGGTCGGCCGGACGCGGCCGGAGACGTACGGCATCGGGGAGAACCTCGTGCTCGTCTCGAACCGTCAGCCGTACCGTCACCGGTACGAGGCAGTCGACAACGCAGGGGGGGAGAACGCGGGAACCGACGAGGCGGGCGACGACGAAGGAGGGGGCGGCGGGTCGGCCGAGGACGGGCGGCGGGTCGCCGTCGACAGCCCGGTCGGCGGGCTAACCGCCGGGCTCGACCCGGTGATGCGTCGGCTCGACGGCACCTGGGTCGCCTGGGGCGACGGCGACGCCGACTTCGCGGTCGCCGACGAGGCGGACCGCGTCGCCGTCCCGCCCGAGGACCCGGCCTACACGCTCCAGCGGGTCCGACTGTCCGAGGAGCAGGTCCGGGGCTACTACGACGGCTACGCGAACCAGGCGCTCTGGCCGCTCTATCACACCGCGACGTGCCGGGCGCGCTTCGACGCCGACCACTGGGAGCGGTACCGGGACGTGAACGGCGAGTTCGCCGACGCCGTCCTCTCCCACGCGGAGTCGGGCGGCGTCGTCTGGTTCCAGGACTATCACTTCGCGCTCGCGCCGCGGATGGTCAAGACCGCCGAACCCGAGGCGTTCCTGATGCACTTTTTCCACATCCCGTGGCCGGCCGCGGACGTGCTCCGCATCTGTCCCCAGCGGGCGGCCCTGCTCGACGGGCTGCTGGGGAACGACCTCCTCGGCTTCCACTGTCCCCAGTACTGCGCCCGGTTCCTCGAGTGCGTCGACGAACACCTGCCGAGCGCGGCCGTGGACTGGGGCGGCGGCGAGGTCCACTACGAGGGCCACACGACGACGGTCCGGGCGTTCCCGCTGGGCGTCGACGCCGACGACATCCGGGCCAAGAGCGAGGGCGCGGACGGCATCTTCTGGACGCGATTTCGGCACGCCCACGACATTGACGACGACGTGACCGTCGCGCTCGGCGTCGACCGCCTCGATTACACGAAGGGCATCCCGGAGCGCCTGGAGATGCTCGAACACCTCTTCGAGACGCGCCCGTCGCTGCGTGGGGAGCTCACGTACGTCCAGAAGGGCGGCGAGACGCGCGAGCGGGTCCCCGCCTACCAGCGGCTCCGCGAGCGCGTTGAGGACGGCGTCGAGCGCATCAACGACCGCTTCGGCACCGACGACTGGCAGCCGGTGGTGTACACGACCGAGATGTTCGACTACGACCGGCTCTGTGAGCTCTACCGGTTCAGCGACCTCGCGCTCGTCAGCCCCCTGCGGGACGGGATGAACCTCGTCGCCAAGGAGTACGTCGCGGCCCAGGTCGAGGACGACGGCGTGCTGCTGCTCAGCCCGCTCGCGGGGGCGTCGGAGGCGCTGGCCGAGGGCGCGGTCGAACTCGACCCGTACGACACGGCGGCGGGCGCGGCCGCCATCGAGCGCGCCATCGAGATGGACGACCGGGAGCGCCGCTCCCGGATGCGAGCGCTCCGCCGCCGGGTTCACGAGGGGGACCTCTCGGCGTGGCTCGACGACGTGCTGGAGACGGCCGGGGCGGTCCGCGAGGCCAGACCGGGGGGGAGCTGAGGTGTCCGACGGGATCGCCGACGGTCCCCCGGCGCTCACCCATCTGGAGCCGCATCCGGCGCTCGGGAACCGGCTCGCATCGGCGCCGGGAATCCTGTGCTGTCTCGACTTCGACGGGACGCTCGCGCCCATCGTGGAGGACCCCGCGGACGCCGAGTTGCTCCCGGCGGCCCGCGCGGCGCTGGAGCGGCTCGCCGGCGATCCGACCGTCACGGTGGCGGTCGTGAGCGGTCGCTCGCTCGCGGACCTCCGCGAGCGCGTCGACGTCGCGGACGTCGTCCACGCGGGCAACCACGGGCTCGAACTCGACGAGGGCTCGGCGTCGACGGTGGACCCGGAGGCCGTCGCGCGACGGCCGGCCGTCGAGGCCGCCGTCGCGCGGCTCCGGGCGGAACTGGACGGCGTCCCCGGCTGCATCGTCGAGGACAAGGGCGTCACCGCGTCGGTCCACTACCGACGGACGCCCGACGAACACGTCCCGACCGTCCGCGAGGCGGCCCGCGAGGCTGCCGCCGCGACCGACGGGCTCCGGCTCACCGAGGGCAAGCGCGTGCTCGAACTGCGGCCCGACGTCCCCGGCGGGAAGGACCGCGCGGTCCGGCGGCTCCGCGAGCACCACCCCGACGCGCTCCCGCTGTTCGTCGGCGACGACGTCACCGACGAGGACGCGTTCCGTGCGCTCCCGACGGAGGGCGTCGCCGTCCTCGTCGGCGACCGCGAGGACACGGCGGCGTCGATCCGCGTGCCGGCCCCTGACGACGCGGCGGCGTTCCTCCACTGGGTCGCGGACGTTCGCGCCGACGCGGACGGCCCGGGAGCCGGCACCTGACCGGCGGCTCGACGGGCGGGAGTCGTCACCAGGCCGGGAGCAGGCCACGAAGAGCAGGCGGCGGGTACCGGTGAGCAAACGAAGCCTACTGGTAACCACGTACGACTTTCCGCCAATCGGGAGGCACGTAACCCGATATAAACTGGACGGAAAACGACGAAAAATCGGTCCTCATCGTCTCTCTCGTCGGTTCAACCCAGTAATTTCTTGTACGGCCTTACACCTTGACCAATCAGGATGTCCGACCGCGACGCGCAGTCGAGGCTCGGCTCGGGCCGGGACCGGACGACGGACGGGGACCGGAACCTGACGGGAGGAGCGGAGCGGGACCCGCTGCTCGGGCTGCTCGAGACGGGCGTCTGTCGGCTCGACGCCGACGGCGCGGTCGTCGAGGTCAACGGCGCGTTCCTCGAAACCCTCGGCCGCGAGCGGTCGGCGCTGCTCGGCGAGGCGCTCTCGGCGTTCGTCGTGGCGGACGACCGCCCGCGTCTCTCCGCCGTGTTGAGCTGGTACGACTCGGAGAACGCGACCGACGGGGTGCGGTTCGACGCCGTCCGCGCCCGGTTCGTGACCGGCGACGGCGAGCGCCTCGCGCGCGAACTCAGGCTCGATGCGGCCCGCCCCGCCGCGGCCGGTCGGACCGTCGCCGTCCTCGGCGAGCCGGCCGACGACGGGTCGATCGACGCGAGCCCGGACCTCCCGGGGCTCGTCGACGACCTGCCGGCGATGGCCTACCGCTGCCGTGACCCCGGCGGGACCCCGGACGTCGTCACCGACGGCAGCGTCGACGTGGCCGGCTACGACCCCGAGGCGCTGGAGTCGGGCGCGGTGGGCTGGCGCGACGACGTCGTCCACCCCGAGGACCGCGACCGCGTCCGCGGGGCGGTCAGGGAGGCGGTGACCCGGGGGGACTCGTTCGCCACGGCGTACCGCATCCGGCCCGCCGGGGGCGGCACCCGTCGGGTCAACGAGTACGGTCGGGCGGTTCGCGGGCCGGACGGGGAGCCGGTCGCCATCGACGGCGTCGTCGTCGACGCCACCGACCGGACGGCCGCGGGCGATCCGGCCGACGGGACGGGGGAGCGACGTGGCGGGGACGACGAGTTTGCGGCGATCGTCAGCCGGATCAGCGCGGGCGTCGTCCGGCAGCCGACCCGGGACGAGATCGAGCGGTTCGTCTGCGACCGGCTCGCGGCCGTCGACGCCGTCGCGTTCGCCTGGATCGGCGGGATCGACTCCCGGAGCGAGGAGGTGACCCTGCGCGCGGAGGCGGGGGTCGAGGAGTATCTCGACGGGACCGGGATCGAGTTCCGGGAGGAGGGTCGCGGGGGACCGACCGGCCGGGCGGTCCGGACCGGCGAGCCGCAGGTGGTCTCGGACGTGCGCGCGGACCCGGAGTACGAGCACCGGCGCGAACACGCGAGCGAGCACGGCTACCGCTCCGCGGTCGCCGTCCCGATCAGCCACGAGGACACGCGCTACGGCGTGTTGAACGTGTACGCCGGCCGCCCGAACGCGTTCGCGGGCGAGCGCCGGGCGATGGTCGACGGGCTGGGCAGGACGGTCGGCCACGCCATCGCCGCCCTCGAGCGGAAGCGGGCGCTGACGAACGACGAGATGGTCGAACTCGAGTTGCGCCTCCGGGACCTCCCGTCGGCGTTCGACCTGCCCGACGCCGACGGGGAGATCCGGTTCGAGCGCGCGATCCCGCTGGAGGGCGGCGAGTACCTCGAGTACGGGACCGCGACGCCGGAGATGGTCGAGACGCTGCGGCTGCTGCCCGACCGGCTCGACTTCGTGGACGAGCTTCACGTCCGCGAGGAGACCGACGCGCGCGTCCGGTTCGAGTCGCGACTCTCGGAGCCGCCGCTGAGCTGCATCATGGCGAGGCGCGGGAGCCGGCTCACCGAGGCGGTCGTGAGGGACGGCGACTACCACATCGTGGTGCAGCTGTCGCCGGGAACCGACGTGCGGCGGGTCCTGCGGACGGTCCGGGAGTCGTACCCCGACGTGGAGTTCGTCTCCCAGCGCCAGGTGTCCGAGCCGTCGCCCCGGCCCGGGACGCTCGGGACGTCGGTGCTCGGGGAACTGACGACGCGCCAGCGCACCGTGATCGAGTCGGCCTACTTCGCCGGCTTCTTCGAGTGGCCGCGCGGCGCGACCGGCGAGGAGGTCGCCGAGTCGCTCGACATCGCCGGGTCGACGTTCCACCAGCACCTGCGGAAGGCCCAGGGCACCGTGCTCGAACAGCTCCTCTCGGAGGTCGCGGTCTCGTCGTAGGCGGTTGCGGTCGCGGGCCGGTTCCGGCGGCCGGTCGGTGCGCTCACCGTGCGCCCGATGACACCTCGACGGACGCACGCCGTTCACTCGACGTCCGTCCCACGCCGATTCGACGAGCAGGCGACGCGCCGTCCCGCCGGAACGCCGTCCGTCGGTGGGATCGGATTACCGGTGCACACGCAGTGCCTAAGTGTTGAGGCTGTATGCATATCCCTCGGCGGTTCCATCTCCACCTGTATGCCCCACACCGACAGGACTGCGTCGCCCCAGCCTGCAGGAATCCGGACGCTGGAGTCGAGTGAGGTCGACGAGCTGTTCGACGTCCTCCGTCACCCGCGTCGCCGGTACCTCCTCCGGGCGCTCGAGGACGCCGACGAACGGCCCCTCGACGACCTCGTCGCCGACGTCGTCCGGCAGGAGCGCCGCGCGCGGGGCCAGGGCCCCGACGTCGAGCGTCACGACCAGGTCCGGCTGACGATGTTCCACAGCCACCTGCCGAAACTGGAGGACGTCGGACTCGTCGACTGTGACTACGGCACGGAGACGGTCACCGTCGAGGACGGGGAGAAACTGGCGCTGTTGACCCGGCTCCGCTCGCTCGTCGACTCGTCGGTCGACTGACCCCCGGACGGGCGTCCCGCTTGCAAATACGGGCACGGGGGTTTTCCGGCACCTGACCAATCGTCTCCCGCGATGGAAAACAACGACACCGACCGCTCGGTCACCGAGGACGACGTCGGCAAGGAGGTCGTGTACGGCGAGGACACCGTCGGGCGAATCGTCGACGTGCGACACGGGACGGCGTACGTCGACCCCGACCCGGGAATCGTCGAGACCATCTCGGCGAAACTTGGCTGGGCGGACGCGTCGGACGAGGAGGGAGCGTATCCGCTCCAGGAGGAGACGGTGGCGCGGGTCACCGACGACGCGGTCCGTCTCCGAACCGACCTGTAGCACGGACGCCCGGACCGACCGGGTCACCCCGCCGATCTTCTTCGGCCGCCGACGCGTGGAGGATCCGTCCTCAGGCGCTCACCGCGATCTCGCCGACCATCGTCGTCGGGTGGATCGTGCAGACGTAGGTCGTCATCTCCTCGGTGACCGTGAACGAGAACGTCGTCACCACGCCCTGCTCGGAGGTCCGTTCGCTCTGTTCGAGCACGTTGCCGTCGGCGTCCTGCACCGTGAAGTCGTGGGGCTGGCCGTCGCCGTTCTCCCAGCTGACCTCAACCTGCTGGCCCGCCTGCCACTGGAGCGTCGGGTTCTCCCGTCCGGCGATCGCGGCGGGAGCCTCGCCCGTCCACGCCTCGACCACCCCGGTGAACTCGTAGCTGCCCGCACCGCCGGCCGTTTCGGTTCCCGCTTCGGTTCCGGTCCCCGTTTCGGTCCCGGTGGCGGCGTCGGTTTCGGTCCCCGTTTCGGTGTCCGTCCCTTCCCCGGTCGCGGTGTCGGTCGCCTCCCCCGCGGTGGTGTCGGTCTCCGTCGACGTCTCCTCCGCGGTTCGTGTCGGCGTTCCGGTCGCGGGTTCGGTTCCGTCGCCGGCGTCCGTCTCGGTGCCCAGCCCCTCGCCGTCCTGGGGCGACGAGCACCCCGCGAGGCCGGCGACGCCGATGCTTACGACACTCGCTCCACGAAGCAGCGTCCGACGGTCCATACCTCCCGCGTTGCGACAGCGTCCGCTTGACGGGTCGGGTTGTATATGCCGGGTTTCAGCCCTCCTACCGTCCGTTCGACGGGACTATCCTCGTCGCCACGACCCGCGCGTGAGACGCCGGCGGCCCCTCGCGGCCCCGCCGAGCGATGGTTCGTTCAGATACTCGACCGTTCCGGGGGATAGACGGTGGCTATCGGCGGTAAGCCCGCCGAACGGGATCGGAGCGAACGCGACCCGTCCGGCGGAGTGACGACGCCGACATCGCGGACGTAAGACACCGTTTCAGCACCTGACGGGACGAATGACGGTGTTATTCCGGTCGAGCACGGGTAAACGAACGTGGGCATTTTTTGAACGGCAGGTCGATACGTTTTCGCTCATGCCACCAGATGAGACATCCGACCGGCACGAGCAGGCGTCGACGGACGAGGCGGGCGGCCGCGAACCACGGGGGACCTGGCGGACGTCACGGCGGCGGCTCCTGGGTGCCGCGGCGGCGGGAGGAATCGCGTCCGGCTTCGCCGGCGCGAGCTTCGCCCAGCAGACGACCGTGATCGAACTGCTCGGCGTGACTCCCGGGTGGGAGTACGAGGGGGACACGTCCGCGCCGTACATCGGCGGGACGAGCACGACGAACCCGACCCTCCGGCTACAGCCCGGCCAGGAGTACGAGGTGACGTGGGAGAACGGCGACGGACAGCCGCACAACTTCGTCGTGCAGGACGACCAGGGGAACGACCTCGTCCGGACCGAGCTCATGAGCGAGCAGGGCGCGACCCAGACGGTGACGTTCACGGCCAGCGAGGAGATGACGACGTACCTCTGTGAGGCCCACCCGAACACGATGATCGGCGACGTCGAGACGGCGGGCGGGAGCGGCGGGGGGACCGACGCGCTCGGGAACACGGGCTTTTTCGCCCCCGGCACGGAGGTCGGCTACGAGACGGTCGCCGAGGGGATGACCGCGCCGACGGACTTCGCGGTCGCCGACGGGGAGCAGGAACGCTACTTCGTCGCCGACCAGACCGGCGAACTCTGGGTCGTCACCCCCGAGGGCGGCCGCCGGTCGGAGCCGTTCGTCGACGTGAGCGACCTGATGGTCGAACTCGGGACGTTCTACGGCTCCTACGCCAGCCAGACGCAGTCGTACGACGAGCGCGGCCTGCTCGGCGTCGAGTTCCACCCCGAGTTCGCGAGCAACGGGCGGTTCTACCTCCACTACAGCGCGCCCCCGACCCAGGAACTCATCGACATGGGCTGGGACCACGTGGAGGTCGTCTCCGAGTTCCAGGCGGCCGAAGACCTGAGCAGTGCGAGCGCGGACAGCGAGACGCGCCTGCTCTCGATCCCCTCGCCCCAGTACAACCACGACGGCGGCCCCATCGCGTTCGGCCCGGACGGCTACCTCTACGTCCCGATGGGAGACGGCGGCGGGGCCAACGACGACATGTACGGCCACGTCGACGACTGGTACGACGCCAACGCGGGCGGAAACGGGCAGGACGTCGAGGACAACCTCCTGGGCGACGTGCTCCGGATCGACGTCGACGGCGGCGACGCCGCGGGCGACGCGGGAACCGGCACGGGAACCGACACGCCGACGGGGACGCCCGCCGGCACCGCGACGGAAGACGGGACCGGAACGCCCGAGGGCACGGAGACGGCCGCTCCGGGCGACGGCGACGCCGGAGCCCGGAACTACGGCATCCCCGAGGACAACCCGTTCGCGGGCGAGGATACCCCCGGCCTCGACGAGATCTACGCCTACGGCTTCCGCAACCCGTTCGGCATCTCGTTCGACGGCGAGGGGAACCTGTTCGTCGCCGACGCGGGCCAGAACCTCTGGGAGGAGGCCGACCTCGTCGAGAACGGCGGCAACTACGGCTGGAACGTGAAGGAGGGTACCCACTGTTTCAGCACGGAGGACCCGAGCCAGGTCGACGCCGTAACCGACTGTCCCGACACGGAGCCGAACGAGGCTCCCTACGACGGGTCGGAACTGCAGGACCCCATCGTGGAGTTCCCCCACCAGTACGAGGGCGAGAGCGTCGGCATCACCATCGTCGGCGGCCACCGCTACGAGGCGAGCACCATCCCCGGCCTGACGGGCAAGTACGTCTACGGCGTGTGGACCTCGGACCCGGCCCGTGCCGAACCCGACGGTCGGGTGCTCACGGCGACGCCGCCCGCGGGGTTCGACAGCGACGGGGCGACCACGACGCCCGACGGTACCGGGACCGCCGGCGGGAACGAGTCGGACGCCGGCACGGCCGTCGGCAACGAGACCGGGGGCGGCACGGAGACCGGAACCGGGACCGGAACTGGAACGGGGACCCCCGGGGGGCCCTCCGAGGGCGACGTGCCGCGCGACGAGCTCTGGGAGATGGAGGAACTCGTCTTCACCGAGGGGTTCAGCTTCTTCGTCCGGATGTTCGGGCGGGACAACGACGGGGAGCTGTACGTCCTCGTCAACGAGGAGGGCGTCCCCGAGGGCGACACCGGCCGCGTCGTCAGGATCGTCCCGCCGGAGGAGGGCGAGACGCCCGAGGAGACGGGGACGCCGACCGGGACCGACGCCGTCGGAAACGAAACCGACGCGACGGGGACGGCGACCGGAACCGCGATGGGCAACGAGACGACCGAGACGACCGACGGTACCACCGCCACCGACGCCATTGATACCACCAACACTACCGAGTAGGACGGGCCGGGGTTCGCCGGCCGCCGTTTCCCCCGCCCCGCGACCGCTACGAGGGTGACCGGTCACTCGGTGAACACCCGTTTCCGACCCGTCTCGACCAGGTTCGGGAGGATCCGCGTGGCGAAGTGGACGAACAGCACCAGCACGACGGGACCCAGAAACAGCCCGTACCAGCCGAACGCGAACGTGCCGAACACGTACGAGAGCAGCATCAGCCCCATGTTGACGTTCCCCTTCGACACGTACGAGCGGATGAACACGTCCGGAACCGTGTCCACGACGACGACGGTGACGACGAAGAACGCGACCGGAACCCACAGCGGCACCACGTCGCCGGTGAGACTCCGGACGAGCAGGTAGCCGGCGTACGGGACGTAGACGATCTTGATGCCAAGCACCGGCAAGAGGGTGAAGACGCCGACGAGCAGCGCGAGCAGGAGTGGCGGGGTGACGCCGGCGTCGGGCGGGGCGACGAGGTTGAACGCCAGGAACACGACGGCGGCGATGACCGCCGTGATGGCGACGGTGAGGACGTTGCCCACGTACACCGTCGAGAGGTCGGCGTCGACGGCCTCCGCGAACGCCACCGCGCCGTCGACGCCGCCGAACGTCCGGCGGTACCACGCGGCGGCAGCGTGGCCGTCCCGGAGCAGGTAGAACGCGACCGTGAGGATGACGAACAGGCGGACGAACCAGATGAAGATGGCCCCCGCCGAGTCCGCGAGCAGGTCGGCGTTCTCACCCAGGAGCCCGACCAGTTCGTCCGGCCGCGCCAGCGACGCGATGTTCACGTACGGGGCCAGCATCTCCCGGTAGGCTTCGAGCTGATCGCCCTGGAACAGCTGTCCGACCTCGCGGAGCGCGACGAGCCCGGTGTAGGCGATGACGAGCAGCAGCGGGAGCCCGACGACCAGCAGCGTCACCAGCGCGGACACGTCACGGCGGCGGGTCCGGGCCGCGAGCCGTCGAAACACGGGCCGTGTCGCGTAGTAGAGGAACACGCCCACGACGATCGAGCCGACGAACGAGCGGGCGAGGTAGGCCGCGAGTCCCGTGATGAGGAGGCCGACGGCGGCCCACGCGAGCCGCTCGCGGTTCTGCTCCCAGGCGCCGTCCATACCCTCATCTCGGCGGGAGACGCGAAAAGCGCTCTCCCGACGGTCGAATCCGGGAAGACGAGAAAAGATATGTATACTGACAGTACATGAGACAGTTCGAAATGATTGGACGAGTTCGGCCCGCGGATCGGGGCCGAGTCAGTCCCGCGTGCTCCCCCTGATCACCGTCGCAGGGTTGCCCCCGACGACGCCGTCGGGGACGTCCTCGGTCACGACCGCGCCGGAGGCGACGACGGCGTCGTCGCCGACGGTGACTCCCGGGTTGAGCACCGCCCGCCCGCCGATCCAGACGTTGTCGCCGACCGTGACGGGCTCGCCCCACTCCGTGCCGGTGGCCCGCTCTGCCGGGTCGAGCGGGTGCGTCGCGGTGTAGACGTGGACGCCGGGGCCGAGCTTGCAGTCCCGTCCGAACTCCACGCGACAGCAGTCGAGCACGACGCAGTCGAAGTTCGCGTAGAAGTTCTCGCCGACGTGAACGTTGTCGCCGTAGTCACAGCGGAACGGCGGTTCGACGTACGGGTCGTCACCGACCGTGCCGAACAGCTCCGCGAGCAACCGGTCCCGTCGGTCCGACTCGTCCGCAGTCGTCCGGTTGTACCGTCGGACGAGTCGCCTCGCCCGCTCGCGCTCGGCCACGAGTTCCGGGTCGGTCGGGTCGTAGCGATCGCCGTTCAGCATCCTCTCGCGTTCGGAGGCCATTCATTCCGGCTACGTGGACGGACCGCAAAGGTCCCCGCGGTTCCCGCCGGCGAGGGCCTCTCCCCGGAGGAGCCGGATCGATCTTCGAACGTAACAGATTTCAATACTACATTTATTTCTTAGGTGTATCGGAACGCGGGTTCGGGCGGCGCGCCGGTCGGGGCCACAGGTTTAGGTCGTAGCACCCCACGGACCGGTATGACCTGGACGGCGGCGGACGTTCCGGACCAGTCCGACCGACGCGCGGTCGTGACCGGGGCGAACAGCGGCATCGGACTGGAGGCGACCCGAGAACTGGCCCGCGCCGGCGCGACGGTCGTGATGGCGTGCCGGGGCGTCGAACGCGGCGAGTCGGCCGCGAGGGACGTCCGCGGGGACGTCCCCGACGCGGACCTGACGGTCGCGGAACTCGACCTCGCGGACCTCGATTCGGTCCGGTCGTTCGCGGCCGACGAGCGCGAGAAGCCCGATATCGACGTGCTGCTCAACAACGCCGGCGTGATGGCGATCCCCCGGCGCGAGACGGCCGACGGGTTCGAGACGCAGTTCGGGGTGAACCACCTCGGCCACTTCGCGCTCACGGGCCTGCTGTTCGAGGACCTCGCGGACGACGCGCGGGTCGTCACCGTCTCCAGCGGCCTCCACGAGAACGGCCGCATCGACTTCGAGGACCTGCACGGCGAGCGGGAGTACGACCGGTGGGACGCCTACGGCCAGTCGAAACTGGCGAACCTGCTGTTCGCGTACGAACTGGATCGGCGCGCGGACGACGCAGAATCGGCGGAAACAGCGGCAGATTCGGTTCCGGCCGACGTGACGAGCGTGGGGGTCCACCCCGGCTACGCCGCCACGAACCTCCAGTCCCGCGGCGCGGAGATGGACGGCTCGCGCCTCAAGGCACTCGTGATGCGCGCGGCGAACGCGGTGCTCGGCCAGTCGGCGGCCGCCGGCGCGCTCCCGTCGCTGTACGCCGCCACCGCGCCGGACGTCGAGGGCGGCGCGTACTACGGTCCCGGCGGGCTCATGAACATGCGCGGCGCGCCCGAGCGGCAGGAGTCGTCCGACCGCTCGCACGACCGGGCCGCCGCGCGACGGCTCTGGGCCGTCTCGCGCGAGCAGACCGGCGTCTCGTTCCCGCTGCCGCGCCCCGAGGACGAGGCCCCTCCGGCCGAGCAGTAGCGGTCCCTGCACGGGGTTCGGAGGGACGTCGGTCGCGGGGACGCGCCGAGGGAAAGAAATTTCGCCGACGGGCGGGTCTCGCGGATGTGAGCACACGCACCGAACTCACGACGGTCGAGGCGGTCCGCGAGGGGCGCTCGTGGCTGTTCACGGCCACCGACGCCCACGGCACCGACGACGAGGTGATCCTGGTCCCCTGTGAGGACGGCGTGGAGGCGTGGGTGAACCGCTGTACGCACGAGGCCCAGCGGCTCGACCGCGGGATGGGCGTCGCGATGCGCGACGGGGAGCTGATCTGTCCGAAACACGGGTCGACGTTCGACTCCTGTTCGGGCCACTGTGACAACGGCGACGCCGCCCACACGACGCTCGTCGGCGTCGACGTGAGCGTCGAGGACGGGACGGTGTATCTCACCGACGACGGCTACGCGTTCGTCCACGAGGGCGGCATCGAGGACGACGACGGCTGGGGCGACGACGACGGCCCGAGTTCGACCTCCCACCTCTCGTTTTGAGGGCGGGCGGCGGGCGCGTCAGGTCAGGAGCCCGGCCCGCCCGGTGAACGCGAGATACAGCGAGAACACGGTGACCAGCACCGCGAGCGCCATCTCGGCGTACAGCACCGCGCGCCCCCAGCGGTACCAGTCGTCGTGTCCGCGACCGTCGTCCTCGTCTGGCGTCGGCTCGCCGCCGGACATCAGTCGTCGCCCCCGGCGACGGCCGGTTCCTCGCCGAGCCAGCGCTCCCGGCTGCCGATTCCACCCTCCGCGACCCCGCCGCCGCGACCCATCACCCGGACGTAGAAGGCGATGATCGGGAGGAAGAACGCGATCGCGACGACCGCGTAGCCCGCGTGGATGCTCCCGACGCCGCCGAACACGACCGGGTAGACGATGCCGCCGGTCGTGGAGATCCCCCCGATGAACCCCGAGGCTGTCCCCGGTCGATCCGGGAACAGGACCGGCACGATGGCGAACACGCCGCCCGTGCCGAAGCTGACCGCGACGCCGAACGCCGCCAAGACGACGACCGAGGCGGGGAGCAGCCCGAGCATCCCGACGACGGTGAGCGCGACCATCAGGACCGTGATGCAGACGAGCGCGGTCAGCAGCCAGTGGACCCGCGGGGAGTACGGTCGGTCGTCCGCGAGCACCGGGTACGGCGTCCACCCCTTGCGCTGCCAGAGGTCGGACATGTACCCCGAGAACGGCCGCCAGAGCGAGGCGTTGAACGACTGGACGGCCGCGAACGTCCCGGCGGCCGTCTGGACGGCGGCGACGCCCTCGAAACCCAGATCGCCGATCTCGTTCGCAAAGCCCGTGGCGTAGTAGCTCGGCAGCCACGAGTTCATCGCCGTCTCGAGGCCGAACGACATCGCGTACGCCAGCATGAGCGCGATGGCCGAGTAGCGCGTCCAGACGAACAGCGTGTCCTTCAGCGACGCGTTCGACCGGGCGACCTCGGCCGACGCGGCGTCCTTCGCGGGCACGCCCCGCCACCAGTAGAGCCCCGCGATGAGCAGCGCGCCCACGCCGAGGTGAAGGAACGCGTCGCCGAAGTTCACGCCGTAGAGCCGCGGGAGCACCAGCGCGCCGACGCCCGCGCCGACGTTGCCGGTGCCGGCGTACAGCCCCTCCGCGGTGCCCATCTCGTGCTCGTCGAACCACTGGGCGACGTGCTGGATGCCGACGACGAAGCTGATGCCCGCCGAGGCGACGACGAGTCGGGCCACGAACAGCACCTCGTAGCTCGTGACGAACGAGGAGACGATGCTCACCAGTCCGGTGACCGCGAGGATGACGGTGAACGTGGTGTGGGCGCCGACGCGGTCGGCGGCCCAGCCCGCCAGCACGCGACCCGGCGGGGCGAGCCAGAGCGCCGAGCTCGCCAGCAGCGCGAGTTCGCCGGTCGTGAGCCCGAACGCGACGCCGATGCTCGGGCTGAACGCCGCCGTCGAGAACCACATGAGGAACGCCCAGAAGAACCCGAGCGTGGCGAGACAGAGCTGTTCGACCTTGCTAGTCACCGCGGATCGCCTCCGCGTCCGCGACGGCGCTCTCGCCCGTCCCCGTCGCCGGCGTTAGCCGGACCGCGCACTGCTTGAAGTTCGGCTCGTCGGAGCGGGGGTCGGTTTCGGGCAGCGTCAGCTCGTTCGTCCGCGGGTGGTGGATCGGGAGCCAGACGAGCCCCTCCGGGACCGCCGGGTCGGAATCGACGCGGACCGGCACGCGCCCGCGGCGGGAGTCGAGCAGCGCGGTCGCTCCGCCGTCGCCCCGGTCGCCGTGGTCGCCTTCGTCCCCGGGGGTTGCGTCGCCGTCGCCGCTGCCAGTTCCCGTCGCCGCCGCGACGCCCGTCGCGTCGAGCGTCGCCGGGTTGACACGAGCCAGCGGCGAGGCGGGCGAGTCCGCGTCGCGCGACCGGACGCCGGTGTTGTAGCCGTCGGCCTCGCGGCCGGTCGTCAGCGTGAGCGGGTAGTCGTCGTCGACGGGCTCGGGGACGCCGGCGTGGCGGGCCGACGAGAACCGCGCCCGGCCCGACGGAGTCTCGAACGTCCAACCGTCCGGCTCGCCGGCCGCGCCGTCCGCGAGGTAGCGGTAGCCGCCCTCCGAGACGGCGTCGGGCGCCGGCCAGCGGACCGCTCCCGCCGCGTCCAGCCGGTCGTAGCTGATGCCCGACAGGTCGGCGGGCGTGCCGGCGGTGAGCGCGGCCAGTTCCTCGAAGACCGCTTCGGGTTCGGTCGCGTCGAACAGCCCCGGGACGAGCCGGTCGCCGACCGTCGTGATGGCGTCGAGGTCGGTCCGGACCCCCGGCGGCACGTCCATCGCCGGGCGGACGCGCGAGACCCGGCGCTCCATGTTCGTCGTCGTGCCGTCGGACTCGCCCCACGTCGCCGCCGGGAGCACCACGTCGGCGACCTCGGCCGTCTCGGTGTGGAAGGCGTCCTGAACGACGAGGAACGCGTCCTCGAGGCGCTTGCGGACGACGGAGCCGTCGGGCATCCCCGCAACCGGGTTCGTGGCGACGGCCCAGACGGCCTCCACCGGGCCGTCCTCGACGGCCTCGACGGTTCCCACCGGGCCTGGGCCGGGGTCGGCGGGCAGGCGGTCGACGGGGACCGACCACGCCTCGGCGACGACCCGGCGCTCGTCGGGGTCCGTGAACGAGCGCTGTCCGGGCCAGGACCCCTTCGAGGAGACGACGCGCGTGCCCATCGAGTTCGCCTGGCCGGTGAGCGAGAACGGCCCCGTGCCCGGACCGAGGTTCCCGGTCGCCAGGCAGAGGTCGACGAGCGCGGCCGCGGTGTCGGTCCCCTGGACGCTCTGGTTCACGCCCATCCCCCAGTAGACCAGGGTTGGGTCGGCGAACGCCGCCGCCAGCGCGTCGACCGTCTCGACGTCGACGCCGGCGGTTTCGGCGGCGTCGGCCACCGACGGCAGGGCGGCAGCCAGGTCCGCGAACCCCTCCGTCGCCGCGTCGACGAACGCGCGGTCGACCCCCCCGCGCTCGACGACCCGCGCGAGGACCGCTCGGGCGAGCGCGAGGTCGGTGCCCGGGTCAGGGGTGACGTGCTCGTCGGCGACGCCCGCGGTCTTCGTCTCGACGGGGTCGACGACGACGAGCCTGCTGTCGTCCTCGCGGGCGCTCTCCTCGATCCAGCGGAACATCACCGGATGCGCGACCGCCGGGTTCGCCCCCCAGACGACGTGTGTCGCCGCGTCGTCGACGTCGTCGTACGTGCACGGCGGCGCGTCGCTGCCGAACGCGTCGTAGTAGGCCGTCACCGCGCTGGCCATGCACAGCGTCGTGTTCGCGTCGTAGTACCGCGTGCCGACGCCGCCGCGGGCGAGCTTCCCAAGCGCGTAGGCGGCCTCGTTGGTCTGCTGGCCGCTGCCGAGGACGGCGAGGCCGTCGGAGTCGCCCGCGAGCGCGTTCGAGAACCCCTCGACCACGCGGTCGAGCGCGACGTCCCACGTCGTCGGGAGCAGCGCGTCGCCCTCGCGGATCAGCGGTCGGGTGAGCCACTCGCCCGCAGGGTCCGCCGTCTCGCGGATGCCGCGCTGGCACGCGAGCCCACGGTTCGTCGGGTGGGTGACGTCGCCGCGCACCGAGGCGATGCCGTAGCCGGTGTCGACGCCGTGCTGGAGGTGGCCACAGCCCACGGCACACCGCATACAGGTCGTCGGGACGGGGTCGGTCACCGCTCGCCCCCCTCCGGCCGCTCCCTGTCGAGAACCGGGTCCGGGGCGGTCCAGTCGAGCGGGAACAGCTCCGGTGCCGCGTCCATCGACGCGTGCTCGCGGCCGGTCGCCGGGTGCCGGTCCCCCTCAGTCATCGCTCGGGAGCGGCTCGTCGTTCACGTCGGTCGGGGCCGGGCTCTCGCCGTCGTCGAAGGGGTACCACGACTGCTTCGCGTCGTGGAGGCAGGGGTCCTCGTAGGAGGTCTCCTCCGGTTCGGCGAGTTCGACGAGCGTCTCGTGGCCCGTCATGTCGACCCACTCGCGGAACGTCTGGCCGTCCTCCCGGAGCGCGGCGAACGCCCCGACGAGGTTGCGGATCATCCCCGGCACCTCGTCGGCCGGGACCCGCTGGCGCGTCCACTCGATGAACGAGGGCTCCGCGCCGACGCCGCCGCCGACGCCGACGTCCATCGCCTCGACCATCTCGCCGTCCTTGCGGGCGCGCATCCCCTGCAGCCCGATGTCCGCGGTCATCGCCTGCCCGCAGTCCGCGGTACAGCCCGAGAAGTGGAGCTTCAGCTGCGAGACGTCATCGGGGACCTCCACGTTGTGCCGGAACCAGCGCAGCATCGCGGCCGTCCGAGCCTTCGTCTCGGTCAGCGCGAGCGAGCAGAACTCCGTGCCGGTGCAGGCGACCGCGCCCCGGCCGAACACGCCCGGCTCCGGCGTGTGGGTCTCGAGCAGCGGCTCGGCGAGCAAGTCCTCGAGCGCCCCGTCCGGCACGTCCACGATGACGGGGTTCTGCCGGCGGGTGAGCCGCACCTCGCCGCTGCCGTACTCGTCGACGATGTCGGCCAGTTCGATGGTCTCCTCGGCACCCATGCGGCCGACCGGGACGCTGAGCCCCACGTAGTTCCGGCCGTCGGGCTGGTCGTGGACCCCAACGTGGTCGTGCTTCCCGCGTTCGGACTTCCGGCCGGCGTTGTACGTGTACTCCGTGCGGAAGCTCGTCCCCGCACGCCGGAGGTCGAACGCGACCCGGTCGGCGAGCTCCTCGCGGATCGCCTCCGTCCCCCAGTCGTCGACGAAGAAGCGCGCACGGTTCTTGCTCCGGTTGCTCCGGTCGCCCGCCTCGTGGTACAGTTCCACGAACGTCCGGACGATCTCGTACCCCCGGTCGGGGGTGACGAACACGTCGAGCGGGCGGGCGCGGCGCGGTTCGCGCCCGCCGAGCCCGCCGCCCGCACGGACGTTGAACCCCGTCACCGCCTCGCCGTCGACGAGCTTCCGTGCGGGTTCGAGCGCGACGTCGTTGATGGCGTCCTGCGCACAGCCCTCCCGACAGCCCGTGACCGAGATGTTGAACTTCCGGGGCATGTTCGAGAGCGCGTCGTCGCCGCGGAGCTCGTGCTGGATGCGATCCAGCAGCGGGCGCGTCTCGACGTACTCGTGCTCGTCCTTGCCCGCGACCGGACAGCCCGAGACGTTCCGCATCGTGTCCCCGCCGGCCGAGCGCGAGGAGACGCCGACGGCCTCCAGCCTCTCCCACACGTCGGGGATGTCCTCCAGCTTGAGCCAGTGGAGCTGGACCGACTGGCGGGTCGTGAGGTCGATCCAGGCGTCACCGAACTCCGGGTTCTCGACCGGCCCGGTCGCGTACTCGCGGGCGACCTCGCCGATGGCCCGGAGCTGTCCCGGTTCGAGGACGCCGCCGCAGTTCGTCAGCCGCAGCATGAAGTAGCTCTCCTGGCCGCTCCGCTGGTGGAAGACGCCCCAGAACTTGAAGCGCGAGAACCACTCCTCGCGCTCGTCCTCGGGGATCGACTCCCATCCCGCTTCGGCGAACGACTCGATCCGCTCCCGGAGGTCGTCGCCGTACAACTCCTCCTTCCAGTGCTCCTTCTCGTGTACCATGGTCCGTGGGTGAACGGGTGATTCCTGGGCTCAATCGTGCCCAAACGACAGCCGTTTCGGTCCGATCCGTACGGAATCTCGGGTAAAAATCTACTCCTGAATCGTCCTAGTTATAGCCAAATTGCTGGAAGAGTTATCACGAATATGCGTTTCCGGGGGATGTATAATCGTCTCGAATGGGATACACACTACGAACGGACATTATTCTCCAGGTCTAGAACCGGATAATTCGACACCCGTCAGCGTTTGCCCCGTTGTGAGTCATCCTCACGACAACTCTTAACACCCGACCGACGAACGGAGTTCCATGGACGACATCTTCGTCGCGCGACTCATGACCTCCGACCCCATCACCGTCGCGCCGGACACGCTCGTCGAGGACGCGGCCGGAACGATGCTCGACCACGAGATCAGTTCGGTGCTGGTGACCGACGACGACGGCGAACTCGCGGGCATCCTCACCTCCACGGACTTCGTCCGCATCGTCGCCGAACGCCGCCCGAAGGACGAGACGCCCGTCTCCGCGTACATGAGCACCGGCCTGATCACCGCGACGGCCCAGGACGCGGTCGGCGACGTCGCCGACGCGATGCTGGACAACGGCGTCCACCACGTCCCCATCGTCTCCGAGGCCGACGGCGTCATCGGCATCGTGACCACGACAGATCTCGCGGCGTACGTCTCGCAGTCCCGGACGCCGAGCCCCGCCTGACCGCCTCCCTCCCCGAACAGTCGGAAAGTGTTGCCAGAAGGTGAGCCGTTAGGACCGAACTCGTGACACGTTCACAGCATGGACCTCGACATCACGGGGAACTCCGCGATCGTCGCTGCATCGAGCAGCGGGCTCGGAAAGGCGGCGGCGACCGCGCTGGCCCGCGAGGGAGCGAACGTCGTCGTCAACGGACGGGACGAGGAGCGGCTCGAGGCGGCCGTGGCCGACGTCCGCGAGGCGGCGACCGGCGAGGTCGTCGGCCAGCCGGGCGACCTCACCGACGCGGACGACGTGTCGGCGCTGGTCGACCGCGCCGTCGACGAGTTCGGCGGGCTGGACCACCTCGTCACCAACGCCGGTGGCCCGCCGAGCAAGCCGTTCCTGGAGACGACCGACGAGGAGTGGTACGACGCCTACGACCTGCTGGTGATGAGCGTCGTCAGGCTCGTGCGCGAGTCCGTCGAGCACCTCCGGGCCGACGGCGGCGGCACCGTCGTCTGCTCGACGTCCCACAGCGTGAAGGAGGCCATCGACGGCCTCGTGCTCTCGAACTCGGTGCGGATGAGCGTCATCGGGCTGGAGAAGACGCTCTCGCGGGAGCTCGCCCCGGAGATCCGCTGTAACGCCGTCATGCCCGGCGCCCACGAGACCGACCGGATGGAGTATCTCATCCAGACGTCCGTCGACCAGGGCGCCCACGACACGTACGAGGAGGGGTACGACGCCTGGACGGAGGACATCCCGCAGGGGCGGCTCGGCCCCACGGATGAGTACGGCGACGTCGTCGCGTTCCTCTCCTCGGAGCGCTCGTCGTTCATCAATGGCGAGGCGGTGATGGTCGACGGCGGGGACGCCCGCTCGAACCTGTAGGCGGGACGGCCGACCGACCGACTCGGTCACACGGAATTTCCGTCCCACCCGTCCGAATCGTCCGAACCATCCAAACCGATCGAACACCACCACACATGCCGGACACCATCGACGCGTACACCCACGTCCTGACCGAGCAGTTCTACGACACCCTCGTCGCCGAGTACGACTTCCAGGGGCTGACGGGCGACCCGTCGTTCCTCTGGGACCTCGACCGCCGGCTCGGCGACATGGACGAGTACGGGATCGACAGGCAGGTGCTCACGCTCGCGCTCCCGCCGCTCTGGCAGGGAATGGACGGCGAGACGGCCCTGGAACTGACGAAGCTGGCGAACGACGAGGTGCGACGGATCGCCGACGACCACCCGGACCGGTTCGTCCCCGTCGGCACCATCCCGAAGGTGAACGAGGAGTTCATGGCCGAGTTCGATCGGTGCATCGATGAGCTCGACATGGCCGGCATCCAGATGTTCTCGAACGTCGACGGCGAGCCAATCGACCGGCCGCGGTTCCACCCGCTGTTCGAGCGGGCCGAGCGCCACGACGCCCCCCTGTGGATGCACCCGCAGCTCCACGACTGGTACGACTGGGCCAGCGAGTACATGGAGCACCGGCTCTTCGGCTGGCCGTTCGACACGACGCTCGCGCTCTCGCGGCTGGTGTTCGGCGGCGTCACCGAAGCCTACGACTTCGACCTGCTCGCCCACCACGGCGGCGGGATGGTGCCGTTCTACGGCGGCCGGATCGACTCGTTCGTCCGGTCGCGCCGGGAGTACCCCGAGAACTACGCGGACACCGATCTGCCGGAGCTCTCCGAGCGGGCGAGCGACCACTTCCGCGAGTTCTACGCCGACACGGCCGTCAGCGGCTCGGCCATCGCCCACGACTGCGCGCACGGCTTCTTCGGCGACGACAGGCTCGTGTTCGGCACCGACTACCCGTTCGGGCCCGGACGCGGTCGCGAGTGGATCGAGTCCGGCCTGCTCGCCGTCGACGGGATGGACCTGGACGAGTCGGCCCGCGAGCGGGTGCTCGGCGGCAACGTCGCGGCCCTGGTCGAGTGAACCCCCACCGAACGATGCTATCAATTAACAACCGCCGGGGACCATCCCGGAACGAGCGCCACATGCACGTAGCGAGCGGGACGGACGACGCGGGCGGTTCCGGAGCGGTGCTGGCACCGGGAATGGGGACGACGAGCGGGGGGGAGCGGCGATGAGCTCCCCGCTCGCCAAACTCGGCCACGTCGCGGCCTACACTCCGGACGTCGAGGAGTCGCTCTGGTTCTTCCGGGACGTGCTCGGGTTCAAGGTGACCGAGCGGGTCGACGGGACGGCATACCTCCGCGGGATGCGCGACTGGGAGCACCACACCCTCAGCCTCACCGAGGCGGACCGAGGCGGCGTGGACCACGTCGCGTTCCGCACGCGCGACGCCGCGGCGCTGGGCGAACTGGCACGGGAGTTCGAGGCCGACGGGATCGACGTGACCCACGTCCCGGCCGGCGAGGAGCGCGGACAGGGCGAGGCGATCCGCGTCGAGCGGTTCGGCCACCGGTACGAGTTCTACTACGACGTCGAGAAGCCCGACGCGCCGGAGGGTCGGCGGTCGAAGCTCCACAACCGGCTGTACAGCGAGGCCGAGGCGAACCGGGTCGCGCCGCGCCGCATCGACCACGTCCACCTCCAGGACGCCGTCTCCCGGGACCACGCCGCCTGGCTCCAGGGCGTCCTCGGGTTCGAGACGCGCGAGCGGTACCGCGGAGAGGACGACGAACTGTGGGGCTGGTGGCTCGCGGTCACCGCGCTCCCGCACGACATCGCCATCCACCGCGAGGAGGCGGGCAGCGAGTCGACGTTCCACCACGTCTCCTACCACGTCGACGGGTTCGACGACCTCTGGGACGCGGCGGACGTCCTCGCCGAGCACGGCATCGCCCCGGACGGCGGGCCGGGCCGGCACGCCATCACGCAGGCGGACTTCCTCTACGTCTCGGACCCGGCTAGCGGCGTCCGGGTCGAACTGTTCGCCGGACCGGGCTATCTCAACTTCGAGCCGGACTGGGAGCCGATCGAGTGGACCGCCGACGAGATCGGCGGCGCGACCGACCACCAGTGGATCGGCCGCGGGCCCGAGTGGGTCGGCATCCCGTATCTCGACGGCGGTTCCGACGCCGAGTGAGCGACCACCCCGTTATTTGTCACCCCGCCGAGAACCGACGCCGATGGCAACAGCCCTCCACGTCGCCGTCAGGACCGTCCACCTGCTGTCGATGGTCGCGCTCGTCGGCGGGACGGCGGTCACCTGGTACGCCTTCCAGACGCCGGCCAGACCGGACCGGGCGCAACTGCGCCGGGTCGAGTGCGCCTTCTGGACCGTGCTCGCCCTGCTGCTGGCGACCGGCGTCGGCAACCTCGGCGCCCTCGGCGCGCCCGGCCCGGCGACCCGCTGGGGCGGCCTGCTGACGACGAAACTGCTCGTCGTCCTCGTCGTCGTCCTCGGGTCGTTCCTCCGGACGGGGCTCGTACTCCGAGTCCCGGCCGGGGCCGACCTGCGTCGAGAATCCGAGTTCGGGTCGACGCTCGAACGGAGCTATCTAGTAACCACGTGGTCGCTACTGGCCGTCGTCGTCCTCGCGGAGGTGCTCGCCCATGGGTGAGGCCGCCGACCCGGCGGAAGTCTGGCTCGTGGCGACGTTCAACCTCGTCGCCTTCGCGCTCCCGCTGCTCATCCTCGGCCACGCGAGCGGGGGGCTGGCGGACGTGCTGCCCCAGTTCGGCACCCTCCCCGGACTCGCCGGCTTCGGCTACCTCTGGCTGCTACTCTGGCTCTCGACACGGTGGGTGTTCGCGGAGGGCGGCCTCGTGCGGAGCGAGGCGGGCGAGACCGGACGGCTCCTGTTGCGCGGGACGCTCGGGGGCGCGCTGGTCGGGATGGGGTTCGTCGTCGGCATCGCGCTGGTCATCGCGGCCGTGAACGTGGTGGTCGACGGGATGGTCGACGTCGCGGCGTCGGCCTTCCTGCTGCTGATCGGCGCGGCCGGCGGGGCCATCGTCGGGCTGGCCGTCGGCCTCCTGTTCGGGCTCGTCGACGTCGTCTGCTATCGACTGAGCGGGGCGCTCGTCCCGAACCCGGACGGGTGACCGCCCCGCGTCGGTTCGGACGAGTCACTCGAACCGGTCCATCTCCGGACTATTCCGTGGAGACGACATCAGCATCGACGGGGATCGACCAACCTTCTTCGATGAATCGCGGAAACGTGACCTCTACCGCCCACTCGTGTCGGATCTGGTGAAGTCGGTCCAGTTTTCTGGTCGGTCGACGTCGTCCCGAATTGATCACGTCAAAAGGGGGATACCGGACGGTTCGAGCCTAATCAGGGTACTTTGAACCGATAGCCGCCCGCCCCCGTCGAAACGCCAATTCGTTTGAACGTTCGTCGTATTCATCCGATCGCTGATCGTTCGACCGATCGGTCGTCGAGTCCGGCGCGGCAGCCGACAGCGGACGGCCGCCTCGGGTGGCGACGCGCCCCGCCCCCGTTCACCGGCGGCGGGTCAGTCGGACTCGGCCGCGCCCGCGTCCGGTTCGGGGGCCGCGATGAACGATTCGCGCTCGCTCATCTCCTCGATCGAGAGGTGACACGAGATGTGGTGGCCCTCGCCGACGTCCTCCAGCGGGGGGACGTCGGTCTCGCAGACGTCACCGATCTTCCGCGGGCAGCGCGTCTGGAACGGACAGCCCGACGGCGGATCGATGGGCGAGGGGACGCTCCCCTCCAGCAGGATGCGTTCCGGCCGCCGGTGCGGGTCGGCGTTTGGCACCGCCGAGAGCAGGCTCTCGGTGTAGGGGTGGAACGGTGCGGAGAACACCTGGTCCACCGTGCCGAACTCGGCGATCTTGCCGAGGTACATCACCGCGACGCGGTCGCAGATGTGCCGAACGACGCCGATGTTGTGGGAGATGAACAGGAACGCCAGCCCCCGCTCGGCCTGGAGGTCCGAGAGCAGGTTGAGGATCTGGGCCTGCACGCTCACGTCGAGCGCGGACACCGGCTCGTCACAGACGATCAGCTTCGGCTCGACCGCCAGCGCGTGGGCGATGGCGACCCGCTGCTGCTGCCCGCCGGAGAACTCGTGGGGGTACTTCGAGGCGGCCTCGCCCGAGAGCCCGACGCGCTCGAGCAGCTCCCGCACGCGCCGGCGCTTCTCCTCGCCGGTGGCGATGTCGTGTTTCTCCATCGCGCGGCCGACGATGCGGCCGACGGTCTTGCGCGGGTTGAGCGAGCTCCCGGGGTCCTGGAAGATCATCTGCATCTCGCGGCGCAGGCTCCTGACCTCGGTCGAGCCGAGGTCGTGGACCGGCTGGCCCTCGAAGTACACCTCGCCGTCGGTCGGCTCGATGAGCCGCAACGCGGTCCGCGCGACCGTCGATTTCCCGCAGCCGGACTCGCCGACCAGCCCGACCGTCTCGCCCGCGTGGACGTCGAAGCTGATGCCGTCGACGGCCTTCACGGACCGGCGTTCGAGCGTCGGCAGCCCGCCGCCGTCCCGTGACAGGTGGAGGTTGCCGAGGATCCCGTCGCCGGCCGCGAAGTGCTTGCGCAGGTCGCGGACCTCGAACAGCGGCTCCCCGCTCCGATCCACCGCGTCCCGGCCGCCGGTCGCGTCGGGCGTCGTGCTCTCCGAGAGGTCGAGGTCCGCGGCGTGGATGCAGGCCGCCTTCGACGGGGCATCGGCCACGCCATCCAGTTGCGGGTCGCCGCCGACCCGGCAGTCCTCGGTGGCGTGGGGACACCGCGGCGCGAAGTTGCAGCCGTCGGGCAGGTCCCCCAGGTCGGGCATCGAGCCCGCGAGGGTCGGAAGCTCGTCGTAGTCGGTCTCGACCTCCGGGATGGAGTCGATGAGCGCCCGCGTGTACGGGTGGCGCGGCCGGTCGAACAGCTCCATCAGCGGCGCCGTCTCGACGAGGTTCCCGGCGTACATCACGCCGACGTGGTCACACGTCTGGGCGACGACGCCGAGGTTGTGGGTGATCATCAGCACCGCGGTGCCCTCCCGTTCCTGCATGTCGTTCAGCAGTTCGAGGATCTTCGCCTGCGTCGTCACGTCGAGCGCGGTCGTCGGCTCGTCGGCGATGATGAGGTCGGGCTCGCAGGAGAAGCCGATGGCGACGAGCACGCGCTGGCGCATTCCGCCCGAGAACTCGTGCGGGTAGTCGTCGACGCGCTCGGCGGCGTCCGGGATGCCGACCTCGTCCATCGCCTCGATCGCCTGCTCCCGGGCGGCCTTCTTCGAGGCGCCCTGGTGGCGGCGGATGGTTTCGGCGATCTGCTCGCCGACGGTCATCACCGGGTTGAGCGAGGACATCGGGTCCTGCGGGATCATCGCGATGCGGTTGCCCCGCACGTCCCGCATCTCGGCCTCCGTGTAGGAGAGGAGGTCCTCGCCGTCGAACACGACCTCGCCGCCCGTGATATCGCCGGGCGCGTCGATGAGCCGCATGAGCGAGCGCGCGGTCACCGACTTGCCCGCGCCGGACTCGCCGACCAGCCCCATCGTCTCCCTGCGGTCGAGATTGAACGACACCTCGTCGGCGGCGACGATGGGTCCCTCCTCCGTGCGGAACTCCGTCCGCAGGTCTCGAACGTCGAGGAGCGGGCCGTCGGACCGGGTCGGTGACTCGGTCATTCTATCGCCTCCACCTTGGGGTCGAGCACGTCGCGGAGCCCGTCACCCAGCATGTTGAATCCGACGACGGCGATGCCGATGGCCAGCGCCGGGAACAGCAGCATCCACGGCGCGGTCTCCATGAACCCGCGGCCGGTGTTGATCATCAGCCCCCAGGAGGGCCGGGGCGGCTGTGCCCCGAGTCCCAGGAACGAGAGGCTGGCCTCCGCCAGGATGGCGAAGGAGATGTTCAGCGACCCCTGGACGAGCATCGGCGCGGTGCAGTTCGGGAACACCTCGGCGAACACGATGCGCGAGTCGCTCTCCCCGCGCGCGACCGCCGCCTCGACGTAGGACTCGTTCCGTTCGGCGAGCGCCGCGCTCCGCGAGACGCGGGCGATGTAGGGCGTGTAGACGAACGCCAGCGCGATGATGACGTTGCTCAACTCCGGCCCGAGCACCACCAGCAGCGTCAGCGCGAGCAGCACCGGCGGGAACGCCATGGCGGCGTCCATCACGCGCATCAGCAGCTCGTCGGTCAGCCCGCCCGCGTAGCCGGCGACGACGCCGAGGACGGCGCCGACGACGAGCGCGGCCGAGATGGCGCCGAAGCCGACGTACAGCGAGATGCGGCTCCCCACGACGACCCGGCTGAAGATGTCGCGGCCGAGGTCGTCGGTGCCGAACGGGTGCGCCAGCGACGGCGCCTGCGTCCGGTCGGGGATGTTCGTCTCGGCGACGGGGTACGGCGCCAGCGAGAACGGCTGGACCGTGATCCCCTCGACGACGATGGGCCGCGCGAAGAACGCGACGAGGACGAGCGACGCGACGATGGTCAGCCCGAGCATCGCCTTCGTGTTGTGGCGGAACTTGCGCGCGAAGCGGCCGAGCCGCTCGCGCCGCGCGTCGCTGATGCCGATTCCACGGTCGGTCGGTGCCTCCTGCTCTGTCGCCATCACTCCTCACCCCCGTAGCGGATCCGCGGGTCGAAGTAGGCGTACAGCAGGTCGGCGGCGAAGTTCGAGAACATGTATATCAGCGCGACGACGATGATACAGCCCTGGATGAGCGGGATGTCCCTGCTCTGGATTGCGGTCAGCGTCAGCCGACCGATGCCGGGCCAGAAGAACACCTCCTCCAGGACGACGACCCCGCCGAACGCGTAGCTGAACTGGAACGCGATGACCGTGATGACCGGGATGACCGCGTTCTTCAGCGCGTGGCGGAGCACGACGACCCGCTGGCTCATCCCCTTGGCACGGGCCAGGTTGATGTACTCCTCGCTCAGCACCTCCAGCATCGACGACCGGGTCATCCGCATGATGTAGGCGGTGAGCGCGAAACCCATCGCGCCGGCCGGGAGCACGAGGTGTGAGAGCGTGGCCATCGGGTCCTCGCTCGGCGGGACGTAGCCGCCGGTGGGGAAGAAGTTGAACCACACCGCGAACACGAGGATGAACACCAGCCCCCACAGGAAGATGGGCATCGAGATGCCGACGAACGCGAACATCGACGCCGAGACGTCGGGCGCCTCGTTCTGGTTGATGGCCGCGTAGACCCCGAGCGGGATCGACAGCACCACCGCGACGAACGTCGCCGAGACGGCGAGCATGAGCGACCGGGGCAGGCGCTCGGCGACCAGCGCCGAGACCGGCTCGCTAAAACGGAGCGACTGGCCCATGTCACCCTGCAGTAACCCGAACACCCAGTCGAAGTACTGGACGTACAGCGGCCGGTTCAGCCCCATCTGCGATCGGAGCGCCTCCAGCGACTCCTCGGTGGCGTTCGGCCCGAGGATGAGCAGCGCCACGTCGCCCGGCAGGATGGTGGTGACGGCGAAGGCGATCAGCGTGACGAAAAACAGCGTGACCGCCATGAACCCCACGCGGCGGAACACGTAGTTATACATCGACATGAAGGGGAGAGGTGGTTAGCGGTCGAGCCAGTTGTCCTGGAACTGGAGCGTGGAGCCGTCCGGCGCGCCCATGTCGCCCTTGTAGGCGGGCTGGGCGGCGTAGAGGCTCGGCTGCCACCAGAGCAGCAGGTGGCCGGCGCGCTCCTCGTGCATGATCTCGGTCGCCTGGTGGTAGAGGTCCGCGCGCTCGGCCTCGTCGTAGATGGCGCGGGCCTCCTCGACGAGCGAGTTGTACTCGTCGTTACTCCAGCCGGTGAAGAAGAACGCCCCGTCGGGGTGGAGGAACTTGTAGAACGACACGTCGGGGTACCAGAGCGCGAGGTAGGAGCTCGTCGTCGCCTGGAAGTCGCGGTTCGTGTACACGTCCGAGAGCCACGAACTCCAGGTGATCTGCTGGATCTCGAGGTCGATGCCGACCTCCGCGGCGTCGGCCGCGATGACCTCCGCGCCCTGCACCTGGGTCGGGTACGACTGCGGGATCTTGAACGTCGCCGAGAAGCCGTCGGACATGCCGGCGGCGTCGAGGTGCTCCTGGGCGCGGTCGAGGTCGCGCGGCCGCGGGCCGATGTCCGGGTGGACGTACGGGCTGCCGGGCGCGGCGGGCGAGGCCGTCGTCTGCCCGGTGCCGTACAGCGCCGCCTCGGCGACCTTCCCCTTGTCGACCGCAAAGTCGAGCGCGAGGCGGGCGTCCTTGTCGTCGAACGGCTCCCGGTCGCAGTTCAGCCCGAGGTAGACGAGCGACTTCGGGAACTGCGTCTCGAAGCGGACGCTGGAGTCGTTCTGGACGCGCGAGGCGTCCTTGGGCGCGATGCCGTTGATGAAGTCGTACTCGCCCGCCATGAACGATTGGAGGCGGACGCTCGGATCGGGGATCTCGCTCTTGACGATCTCGTCGATGAACGGGCCGCTCTCCTCGCTGGCGTTCCAGTAGTCCTCGTAGCGCGACATCGTGAACGACGTCTCGATCTCGCGGCTCTCGAACTGATACGGGCCCGTGCCGATCGGCTCCTCGACCATCTCCTTCGAGGCGTTCTCGGCGGGCATGATGGCCAGTTCCGCGGTCGCCATCTTCGCGATGAACGGCGCGAACGGCTGGGTCAGCTGGATCTCGAACGTGTAGTCGTCCGGGGCGCGCAGCTCCTCGACGTACTCGAAGAAGCCGGTCGCCAGGAAGTCGCCGTTCTGGACGCGCTCGTAGGTTGCCAGCACGTCCTCGGAGGTCATCTCCGAGCCGTCGTGGAACGTGACGCCCTCCTCCAGCTCCATCGACAGCAGCGTGTTGTCCTCGGACTGCTCCAGCGAACTTGCCAGGTGCGGCTCGATGGAGTAGTCGTCCTGCAGTTTCACCAGCTCCTCGTACACGTTCTCCAGCACGCGCTTGGACGCCGCCGAGGTGTCGATGTGCGGGTCGAGCCCCTGAACCGGCACCGCCCCGCCCCACTGGAGCGTCCCGCCCGTCTGCGGGCCGCCCGACGCGGGGGTGTCGGTCTCGTCGCCGCCACCGCCGCCCGTCCCGCCGGCGTCGCCGTCGGTGCCGCCCGATCCGGAGCCGTCGCCGCCGCCGGCACAGCCGGCCAGCGCCGACGCGCCCGTCACGCCGACCGCGCTCAGGAACGCGCGACGGCCCGCCCCGCTCCGGGCCGGAGTTGCGTTGCTGTCCGGGGAGTCGGTCCCCTTGCTAGGGTCTTGCATACACGGCGTCAGTATTACTCATAACTAATAAAATTTGTGTTCGTCACCGGCTCGCGCGGCCCGGAAACCGGGTGCGGCCCGCCGTTCCGGCCGAGTGCGCCGGCACCCGCGCTCGGCGGCAAAGTGCCACGAGTCACGCACGTTGGCAAACAGTAAAATAGGGTGAGCCACGACTCGGGCAGTGTCAGCCATGGACGTCAACCAGCAGCGACTCAGGAGCGACCTCGAGGCGAACGCCGAGTTCGGGGCCGTTCCGTCGGCGGCCGGTCGGGGACGGACGGTACTGACGGGGACACAACCGGACCGCCGGGCGCGGGAGTTCCTCTGTGAACGGCTGCGCGACGCCGGCCTGACGGTCCGCGTCGACGCGGTCGGCACCGTCGTCGGGCGGTGGTGTCCCCCGAGCGCGGACCCCGAAGCTGCGCCCGTCGCGTCGGGGAGTCACCTCGACTCGGTCCCGGAAGGCGGCATCTTCGACGGCCCGCTCGGCGTCTACGGCGCGCTGGAGGCGGTCCGCACCCTCCAGGAGGCCGGCGTCGAACCCGCGCGGCCCGTCGAGGTCGTCTCGTTCACCGAGGAGGAGGGCCAGCGCTTCGGCGGCGGCCTCGTCGGCTCCGGGGTCGCGGCCGGCGAGTTGACCGTCGACGAGGCGCTCGCCATCGAGGACGACGACGGCATCCCGCTGGGCGACGCGCTCGCGGACATCGGCTACCGCGGCGAGGGGGCCGTCGACGCCGCGGGCTGGGACGCCTGGATCGAGATCCACGTCGAGCAGTCCGAACGGCTCGTCGACGCCGGCGTCCCCGCGGGGGTCGTCTCCAGCATCGTCGGCCTCTCGCGCTGTGCCGTCGAGATCGCGGGCGAGGCGGACCACGCCGGCTCCACGTCCATGGCCGAGCGGGCGGACGCGCTGACGGCCGCAAGCGAGTTCGTGCTCGACGTCGAGCGCGCGACCGGGACGGAGCCGGACGTCTCGGAGACGACCGTCGCGACGGTCGGCAAACTCGGGGTCTCGCCCAACGCGCCGAACGTCATCCCCGGATCGGTCGAACTGACCGTCGACGTGCGCGACGTCTCCTACGACGCCATCCGGTCGGTCATCGAGGCCACGAGGGCGAGCCTCGCGCGACTGGAGGCGGAGCGGCCGGTGACGACCGTGTTCGAGCACGAGTGGGACCGCCGCCCGGTCGGGATGAACGAACGGCTCCGCGGGGCGCTCCACGACGCCGGCGAGGCCGCCGGCGTCGGGACCCTCGACCTCCACTCCGGCGCGGGCCACGACACGATGCACGTCGCCACCGTCACCGACGCCGCGCTGCTTTTCGCACCCTCGGTCGACGGCGTCTCGCACAACCCCCGCGAGTGGACGGACTGGGCGGACTGTGCGGCCGTGACGCGCGTGCTCGCCGGCACCTTCGCGGACCTGGCCGGGGAGTGACGAGCCGGGGACGACGTGGGGGCTGACGCCGAGGCCGCGAGGCGACGGCCCGTCGGCCTCGGTTTCCCGTGACGGCCTGCACTCCGTCGTTCACGTTCCACGACCCGCTCCACGGCCCGGATTCCACGCGGGGGCGTCGCTTCGGGGAGCGACGCGTCGCGTGCCCCTTGTTCACACGGATTCTCGATATGGAAACGGTTACGTTCGATATTGGAAAATCCACTATTGGGACCCTTTAACGTGTCTTTTCGGGTGATAAGAGAGAATCATTTTCGACGAGTCCCGAGGAGACTCACGGGAGACGGCAGTATCGGCCGATCCATGGAAATCGGACGTACGTCAAATACAAACACCTTTGTCGGAGGGACGTGAAGCGCCGCCATGACAACTGACCCCACGCCCGGTTCGCCCCGGACCCTGGAGACGGTGTCGCGCGCGTTCGACGTGATTCGAGCGCTGGAAGCGCTCGACGGCGCAGGGGTGACCGAGCTCGCGGACCACCTCGACCTCTCGAAGAGCGTCGTGTACAACTACCTGAGCACGCTGCGCGAGGAGAAGTTCGTCGTCAAGGAGGGCGACACGTACCGGCTCTCGCTCCAGTTCCTGCTCGTCGGCGAGTACGTGCGGAACCAGAACACGCTCTACCAGATCGGCAAGAGCGAACTGGAGACGCTGGCGGAGAAGACCGGCGAGTTCGCCCACCTCGCGGCCGAACAGCACGGTCTCAGCGTCAACCTCTACAAGGTGAGCGGGGAGAAGGCGGTCGGCAGCAGCTACCAGGTGAACAAGCTCCAGCGGGCCGACTACCTCCACTTCTCGGCGACCGGGAAGGCCATCCTGGCGTTCCTCCCGCGCGAACGCGTGGAGTGGATCGTCGACCGCTACGGCCTGCCCGCGAAGACGGAGGCGACCATCACCGACCGCGAGGCGCTGTTCGAGGAACTGGAGACGGTCCGCGAGCAGGGGTACGCGCTCAACGACGAGGAGGAGATCAAGGGCCTGCAGGCGGTCGGCGCGCCGGTCCGCAACCGCCACGGGCGCGTGCTCGGCTCCATCAGCGTCTCCGGCCCCGTCAAGCGCATGAAACAGCCCGAGTACCACGAGGAACTCGTCGAGCACGTCGTCAACACCGCCAACGTCATCGAGGTGAACGTCAACATGGAGGACACGGAGGACGAGTTCCCGACGTTCAGCTAGCGCCGGGCGGCGGAGCGGCCGTTTCCGAGAGGGGAACCGGCGGTCGCCGCCCCCCGCTCGAACTTACACCGATACCTCTGTAATGGAGGAGTCGGACGAACCGAGCGAACCGTCCGAACCGGTTTGGACGCCTCGCGTCCCCGCCGCGCGACCGCCGACATCGGTTCCTTTGTAATGGGAGGGTGCGAAGGGGAGTTCATGACGACATCCGGTCCCCAGCGGAACAGCAAGGTCGCACGCGTCATCGACGAGTACGACCTGGTCGGGATGGGGGAGCGACTCGAGGCGAGCTGGACGGGCGACGGCGGGGAGCGCACGAGCCTCCGGGACCTCGCGGACGAGTTCAACCGGAGCGTGCTCGAGTCGGCCATCACAGACTCCGGCGGGACCGCCCTGTCGAGCGACGTGGAGACGACCTACGACGTGCTCACCGGCGACGACGTCTCCGAGGCCGACCGGATGCGCAAGCGCCGCGAACTCGAACAGGACGGCGTCGACGTGGATCGGGTCCGCGACGACTTCGTCACCCACCAGGCGATCCACACGTACCTGACGAAGTACCGCGACGCCGAGCTGCCGGACCGCTCTGCCGACCGCGTCCAGCGGAAGATCGAGACGCTCGAACGGCTCCAGGGGCGCACCTCGGTCGTCGCTGAGTCGACCATCGAGGGGCTGGTGAACTCGGAGGACCTGACCGACCGCGAGTACGAGGTGTTCGTCGACATCCAGGTCGTCTGCAGCGAGTGTGGCACGGGCTATGCCGTCGGCGAGCTCATCAGGCAGGGCGGCTGCGACTGCTGATCGGCCGACGAACCGGGGGCGTTCGCTCCTGTCGAAGCGCGGTCGGCGGGCCTGACGGTCACGGGCGGCGGGACCGGCGGGACCGGTTCTTACGAGAAGAAAAACAGTTAAGCCCGTGAAATCAACAACATGTTACGATGGAATCGACGGAACTCACGCGACAGGACGTCCACATCCGGGCGCACAACATCGGCGGCATCGACCAGGCTGAGGTGACGCTTCCGCCGGGGGTGACCGTTCTCAGCGGGCGAAACGCGACCAACCGAACGTCGTTCCTGCAGGCGATCATGGCGGGACTCGGCAGCGAGAAGCCGTCCCTCAAGGGCGACGCCGACGAGGGGCGCGTGGAGCTCGAGTTCGGCGACCAGACCTGCACGCGGACGCTGACGCGCCGGGGCGACACCGTCGTCTTCGACGGCGATCCGTACCTCGAGGACCCGCAGCTCGCGGACATGTTCGCGTTCCTGCTCGAGAACAACGAGGTGCGCCGCGCGGTCGAGCGCGGCGACGACCTCCGCGAGATCATCATGCGGCCCATCGACACGGACCGCATCGAGGCCGAGATCGCCGAACGCGAGCGCGAGAAGAACGAGATCGACGACCGCATCGAGGAGTTCGAACGGCTCGAGAGCGAGCTGCCGGACCTGGAAGCCGAGCGCACCGGGATCCAGGAGAAGCTCGCGGAGGCGCGCGAGGAGCGCGAGGCCGTGCAGGCGGAGATCGACGAGCTCGACGCGGACCTCGAGGAGAGCCGGTCGCGCAAGGAGGACATCGAGCAGGCGTTCCAGAACCTCCGCGAGGCGCGCTCGGAGCTCGAGGACGTGGAGTTCGACGTCGAGGCCGAGCGGACGAGCCTGGACGAACTGGAGGCGGAACGGGAGTCGCTCGAGGAGACCCTGGCGGAGAGCGAGGAGGCCGAGCGGGACCCCGAGGCGATCGCCGACCGAATCGCCGACGCCAGGCGGCGAAAGCGCGCGCTCGACGACACGCTGGGTGAGCTCCAGAGCGTCATCAGCTTCAACGAGGAGATGCTCGACGGCGACGGGCTCGATCTCGACCTGAACGGGGATCCGACCGGCGACGACGGGGCCGTCACCGACCAGCTCGTCGACGAGAGCGAACAGACGGTCTGCTGGACGTGCGGCTCGGAAGTCGAGCGCGACCGCATCGCCGAGACGGTCGACCTGCTCTCGGAGATCCGCAAGGAGAAGCTCGACGAGCGCAACGAGATACGGAGCCGGATCGACGAGCTCTCCAGCGAACGGTCCGAAATCGAGCGGTCCCGCCGGGAGCGCGAGCGCGCCGAGCGACGGCTCGACGAGATCGAGAGCGAGATCGAGGCCACCCAGGAGCGCATCGACGAGCTCGAATCCGCACGCGAGGAGCAGGCCGAGGTCGTCGAGGAGCTCGAGGACGAGACCGAGCGCGTCGGCGAGGGCGACTACGACGAGGTCATCGAGAAGCACCGCCGCGCCAACGAGCTCGAGCTCCGCATCGAACGGCTCGAATCCGAGCTCGAGGGCGTCGAGGGCCGCATCCAGGAGCGCGAGGACGCCGTCGCCGACGTCGAGGGGCTCGAGGAGGAGCGCGAGCAGATCGCCGAGGAGCTCACCGAGCTGCGGACGCGCGTCGACCGCATCGAGGAGGACGCCGTCGAGTCGTTCAACGACCACATGGACGCCGTCCTCGACATCCTGCAGTACGAGAACATCGAGCGCATCTGGATCGAGCGGCGCGAGCGCGAGGTGCGCGAGGGGCGCAGAAAGGTGACCCGCCCCGAGTTCGACCTGCACATCATCCGCTCGACCGACGACGGCCAGTCCTACCGGGACACGGTCGACCACCTCTCCGAGAGCGAGCGCGAGGTGACGGGACTCGTGTTCGCGCTCGCGGGCTATCTCGTCCACGACGTGTACGAGGAGCTGCCGTTCATCGTGCTCGACTCCCTGGAGGCAATCGACTCGGACCGCATCGCCCGGGTCGTCGACTACCTGGAGGAGCACGCCGAGTACTTCGTCGTCGCGCTGCTCCCGGAGGACGCCGAGGCGCTCTCCGAGGACCGCAACTACGTCGAGGAGCTCGCCGCGTAGCGCCCCCCGTCCCCGCTCGAACGCCCGAGCCCTTCACGCCGACGCGAACCCGTCCCCGTCGTTCCGCTCGTCCAGCCGTTCCCCGTTTCGCCCGTCCACTCTTCCCCGTTCCGCCCCGTCGCTCCCTCCGAGCGCGGAGCTCCTTACAGACGTACCAGTGTAACACGCCGACCGCGCCGCGGGATCTTCGTTCGGTGTCACCGAACTAGTGACCGATCACCGCGGCGAGGGGTTCCGAATCTCGCCGAATCGGGGGAATTTTCGTGACGATTCGAACCAACGTGAACGAACACGACAGTTCGTTCGGTCTGACCGAACCAAAATCGAGAGACGGAACGTGGATATCAGACGCTGCTGATTCCCGGGGAAACGACGCCAGGAGGCCGTGTCGCCGCCGGCCGCACGGGCTGAAGAGTTTAGTAGCAGGCGTCACTGGGTTCGAGTATGCCCAGAGAGACCACGGACGGAAGGGGGGTGAGATCGGACGAGACGCTATTCTCCATCATCGAACAGCTCCGCGAGGCCGACGGGATGGGCGTCACCGAGCTGGCGGCGCGGACGGGGTTCGCGAAGAGCACGGTCCACGACCACCTCGCGTCGCTGCTGGCCCACGACTTCGTGGAGAAGCGCGGCGACACCTACCACCTCGGCCTGCAGTTTTTCAGCTACGGCCAGTACGTCCGCAACCAGTACGACGTGTACGAGGCGGCAAAGCCCATCGTGGACGACCTCGTGGAGTCGACGGGGGAGATGGCCTGGCTGCTCGCCCACGAGAACGGTCGACTGATGTATCTCTACGGCCGAGCCGGTCGCACCAACATCAACGCCAACACGCTCATCGGTTCGTGGGCGTACATGCACTGCAACTCGGGGGGGAAGGCGATCCTCGCACAGCTTCCCGAATCCGAGGTCCGGGAGATCATCGACGCCCACGGCCTGCCGGCGCGGACGGACAACACCATCACCGACCCGGACGCGCTGCTCGCCGAACTCGAGCGCGTCCGCGAGCAGGGGTACGGGCTGAACCTCGGCGAGGACCTGGAGGGGATCCACGCCGTCGCGGTCCCGCTCGTGTTCGAAGAGTCCGTCCACGGCGCGCTCGCGGTCGCCGGCCCCGCCCACCGCGTCAGCCGGGAGCGCTGCGAGACCGACCTCGCCGAGCGCCTGCGGGCCTCGACCAACGACGTCGAACTCAACCTCGCCTACCGGTAGGCGACCGTCATCCCCGTTCGGTGAGAGCGAACGAAAACCCCGTCGCCGTCCGTCTCGCCCCGACCGGTCGGCCGAATTCGCGTGACTGCGACGCGGGCCATCGCAATCCTTAAACGGATAAATGCGGAGTGTTCACACAGTTCAGCCACCATGAAATTCCTCGAGGCATTCGACCGCACGGTGCGATGTCACGGCGCGGACACGGCGGTCGTCACCGCCGACGGCCGTTCGTTCACCTACCGCGAGTTCGACCGACGGAGCACGCGCCTGTCGAACGCCCTCCGGGAGCGCATCGGCGACGGGCGCTGTGCGGTGCTCGCGCTGAACGGGCCCTGCGCGGTCGAGTCGATGGTCGCGGGCCACAAGCGCGGCGCCGCGACGGTCCAGCTCTCGTTCCGCGGCGAGGTCGGCGAGCTCGTGGCGATGGCCGAGACCGCCGACGCCGAGGCGCTCGTCTTCGACGACGCGAACGCCGCGACCGCGCTCGCCATGCTCGCGCGGGGCGCGTTCGAGACGGCCATCCACGCCGGCGAGGCCGACCTGACCTCCCTCGATGCCGCCGGCGACGTCGACGGCGCGGCCGCCGCCGGCGTCGAGTCCTACGAGGACGTGCTCGCGGACGCTGACGACGACCTCCACGAGGACCTCCCGGCGGGCGAGGAGTGCAGCGTCTTCTACACCAGCGGGACGACCAGCCGGCCCAAGGCCGTCCGCTTCGACGGCGAGCAGCTGTGGCTCGGCGCGGTCCAGGGCGTCATGGAACACGGCATCGACGTCACCGACACCGCCGTCGTGACGACGCCCTGGTACCACATGGTCACCTCCGATGCGTGGCTCTACCCCCACTTCCTCGCGGGCGCGACCGTCGTCCTGCACCCCAGCTTCGACCCGCAGGAGGTGCTCGAACTGGTCGAGGCCCACGGCGCGACCGGCCTGCTCGCCGTGCCGACCCAGCTCGACGCCATCAACGAGGTGCAGGCCGAGGCCGGCTACGACACGGGGTCGCTGGAGTACGTCCGGACCGGCGGCGCCATCGTCACCGAGCGCCTCGTCGAGCGCACCACGGAACTGCTCTCCGAGCACCTCTACAACACGTACGGGATGACCGAGGCCGGGCCGGACCTCACGTTCGCGCACCCGAGCGCCCAGGACGAGCATCCGGGGACGATCGGCAAGGAGGCGTTCTCGTGGGAGCTTCGCGTCGTCGAGACCGCGCCGGTGGACGAGCATCCCGACCCGGAGGCGACCGTCGACGCCGGCGAGCGCGGCGAGATCATCGCCCGCGGGCCGGGCATGTCCGAGGGGTACATCGACAACGAGCGGGCGCAGGCGAAGAGCTACTTCGGCGAGTGGCTCCGGACGCGCGACGTCGCGCGGATCGACGAGGACGGCTTCCTCTACATCGTTGATCGCGTGGACAACATGTTCACGAGCGGCGGCGAGAACGTCTACCCGGCGGAGGTCGAGCGAGCGCTGGAGGCACACGAGGCCGTGAGCGAAGCGCTCGTGTTCGGCATCGAGGACGAGCGCTGGGGCCGTCGCGTGACGGCGGTCGTCGTGACCGACGGCTCGGTCGACGCGCCGGACCTCGACGACTTTTGCACGGCGAGCGACTCGCTCGCCGACTTCAAGCGCCCCCGCGAGTACGCCGTCCGGACCGACCCGCTCCCCCGGACCGACACGGGGACGGTGCTGCGCGAGTCGGTCATCGAGGAGCACTTCGGCTGAGTCGGGCAAGCGCCCGTCGGCGACGGAGGCGGGCGACGGCGGCGGCGGACGCCGATGACCGCGGGGCGCTCACAGGGCGACGACGAAGATTCCGATCTGGATCGGCACCAGCACGAGCAGCGTCACGAGCGAGCAGACTGTCGCCATCCGGATGAGTTCCCGCGAGTCGACGACGTCGAGCCCGAGGATGGCGACGAGCACCGCCGACTGGTACGGGAAGAAGTAGGTGTTCAGCGCGACCGCCTCGACGAGCGCGACCGGAAGCAGCGGCACCCCCGCGCCCGCCGCGAACGGGACCAGCACCGGCGTGAGCACGCTGGCGACCGCGAGCCCCTCCATCAGGAACGTGAGCGCGATGGCGGCGACGACGACGAACGCGAGCACGAGCGCCAGCGGCGCACCCTCGGGGAGCCGCGAGAGGATGGCCCCGGCAGCCAGATCCGTGAAGGCGGTGCGCCGGAGCCCCTCCGCGATGGCGAAGATGGCGCCGAGGAAGAAGGCGATCGAGAAGTCGGCGTCCGCGAGCGCGTCCGGGCCGACGACGCCGATCCGGGGGGCGAACGCGAGCAGCGTCACGACGAGCGCGCCGTAGAACGGGTGAAGCCCGTGGAGCGAGTCGGTCGCCCAGATCGCAACGCCGACCAGCAGGAACGCGAGCATCCGCCACTGCTCGCCCGACACCTCGATCTCCGTCCCGCCGGCTTCGCCCGGGTAGGCGCCGTCATCGTCCGCCTCCGGGGCCGAGACGGCGTCCGCGTCCCGCGGCCGGTAGAGGACGTACGCGACGAGCGCGATGGCGACCGACCGGCCCACCGCCATCACCGGCCCGAGCCACATCGCCCACTCGACCCAGCCGATCGAGAGGCCGGCGTTCGCCTCCACCAGCCCGGTGATGATGATGTTGGCGAGCGACCCGGTGAGAACGCCGGTCCCCCCGTAGTAGGTGACGAACAGCGGGCCGAGAAACAGGCCGATCTTCGGCCGGCGCTCGGTGAACACGCCGCCCACGGAGACGAGGATGGGCCCCAGGATGAGCACGCGGACGAGCGAGGAGGGCACGAGCACGACGAGTCCCAGCGCGGCCGCCGAGAGCGCGGCCAGCAGGAAGCGGTAGGCGGCCCGCGCGTCGCCGGTCCCGCGGCGCGCCAGCGCGCGGAGCGAGTAGCGCTCGACGAGGCTCGCCAGCCCGCTGCGGCTCGTCGCCTCGCCCAGCAGGATGCCGAGCACGACGAGCCAGGTCGCCGGCGAGCGGAAGCCGACGAGCGCGAGCTCGGTCGAGAACGTCACGCCGACGAGCCCGAGCGCCAGCAGCCCGGTGAACCACGGCTCGACGGGCGCGCCGATCCAGAGGCAGATGCTGAACACCGTGATGGCGAGCATCGTCGCCGCGTCCGGCGAGAGCGGCGCGTAGCGAAGGACCAGCCCCGCGGCCGCCAGCCCGGCCGGGACCGATAGCCACGACGGGTCGAGGTCGGGGAGCGCGTCGTCGGGGAAGCCGGGGAGGGTCGCCATGTGTGACGAATCTGTCCCATCCCACGACACGGGGTCCTATGGGTGTTCCGGAAGGGGAGCCCGACCGCCGACCGGAGATCGGCGGCTTTCCCGGCCCGACCGAACTCGCCCGTCGCCGACCGCGGAAAACGCTTAGTCGGTGGCGGGGCGAATCCCGACCGCATGACCGACGAGATCGCGCCGGACGTCTACGATCTGACCGTGGCCGAACTGAACGGCGGGCGCTACCGCGTGTTCCTGTTCGACGGCGAGGTCCCGACGCTCGTCGACGCGGCGTTCGCCGACACCGTGGACGTCGTCGCCGACCGGCTCGACGAACTCGGGGTCGAGCCCGAACGGCTCGTCCTGACCCACGGCGATCCCGACCACGTCGGCGGGGTCGCGGGGCTGGCCGAGCGCTACGACCTGGAGACGTGGGCCCCGGAGGGGCTGGAACTGGACGACCACGAGCCGACCCGTCGGTACGGGGACGGCGACGCAGTCGGGCGGTTTACGGCCGTCCACACGCCCGGCCACGCCGACCACCACCATTCGCTCGTGGACGAGGACGCCGGCGTCGCGGTGCTGGGCGACGCCGTGTTCGGCTCGGACGCGCGGGGGCTGCCCGAGGGAGGCTTCGTGTTGCCGACCGCGTTCTTCTCGGCCGACCTCGCGCGGGCCGACGAGAGCCTCGAGCGGCTGCTGGGCTACGAGTTCGACGTCGGCCTCGTGTACCACGGCTCGTCGGTGACCGACGGGGCGAGCGGGACGCTGGAGCGGTTCGTGAACTTCATCGGAAAGCCGGAGTAGCCGGAGCGAGCGGTGGCCGAACCCGACCGGACCGACCGCGTCGGTCGCCGGTCGCCATGGCGACCCGTGAACCCGTGGGTCAGTCGCCCGCGGCCGTGCCGGCGTGGTCGCGCGCGGCGCTCTCGCCGAGGTACGCCTCGATGACGTGCTCGTCGTTCTGGATCTCCTCGGGGGTGCCCTCCGCGATGAGTTCGCCCTTGTCGAGGACGAACACGCGCTCGCTGACCGACATGAGCGCGCGCATCACGTGGTCGATGAGGAACACCGTCGTCCCGCGGTCCCGGATCTCGCGGATGAGGTCGACGATCTCCTCGGTCTCCTCGGTGTCGAGCCCGCCAGCGACCTCGTCGAGCAGCAGCACCTCGGGGTCGGTCGCCAGCACGCGGGCGATCTCCAGTCGCTTGAGCGCGCCGACGCTCAGCTCGTCCGGCTCGTCGTGCGCGATGTGGTCGAGCCCGACGAACTCCAGGGCCTCGTAGGCCCGCTCCTCGGGATGTTCGGGGTCACGGCCGCCGAACTCCGCGCCGACGGTCGCGTTCTCCAGCAGCGTGAGCCCCTCCAGCGGCTTGACGATCTGGTGGGTCTTCACCAGCCCGCGGTGACAGATCTGGTACGGTTTCCGGCCGGTGATGACCTCGCCGTCGAGCGTGACGGTGCCCTCGGTCGGCGAGTGGACGCCGGTGATGAGTCGGAACAGCGTGGACTTGCCCGCGCCGTTCGGTCCGATGAGCCCGACCGCCTCGCCCCGGTCGATCGAGAACGAGACGTCGTCGACGGCGACGACCCCGCCGAAGCGCTTCGTCAGATGTTCGCCCTCCAGTAACGCCATTGTGGGAGTCGTTGACTATCGCCTCGCATAAACCTACTCCTCGTTCGCGGCGGATCGTGGAGGTTGGTCGGTTGTCGTGACGCACGCCTCGAAAGCCCCCCAAACGCACCGACGGACGAGCCGACGACACGTCAGGGAAAACGATTTGGTGACATCAGCCAACAGCAAACCGTGAACCTGACACGCCTGTTCAGCCCGGAAACCGTCGCGGTCGTCGGGGCCTCGAGCACCGAGGGGAAGATCGGCTACGAGGCGATGGCGAACGCGGTCGCGTTCGACGGGCGCGTCTACCCCGTCAACCCCTCCGGCGAGGGGTCGGTGTTCGGCGAGCCGTTCGTGGCGTCCGTGACCGACGTCGACGAGCCGGTCGACCTCGCGCTGCTGTGTGTCCCCGGCCCGGTCGTCCCCGACGTGCTCGCCGAGTGCGTCGCGGCCGACGTCGGCGGGGCCGTCATCTACGCCGGCGGCTTCGCGGAGGCCGGCGACGAGGGCGAGGAGCTCCAGGACGAGATCGTCTCGATCGCTGCCGAGGGCGACCTCGCGCTGCTCGGGCCGAACACGAGCGGCTTCGTCGTCCCGCGGGACGACCTGCTCGCCTCCTTCGCCGGCGGCGTCGAGCGGCTCCCGGCCGGCAACGTCGCCATCGTCGCCCAGAGCGGCGGCGTCGCCCACCAGCTCGCGTTTCAGGCGCTCCGCGAGGGGCGCGGCGTCTCGGCGATGGTCGGGCTGGGCAACCGGGCGAACGTCGGCTTCGAGGCGGCGATCGAGTACTTCGACGGCGACGACGCCACCGACGCCGTGATCCTCCACGTCGAGGGCACCGACGACGGCCGCTCGCTGCTCGAAACGTGCCGCGCGGCCGAAACGCCCGTCGCGGCGTACAAGGTCGGCCAGTCCGACGTCGGCGAGTTCGCCGAGTCGCACACGGGCGCGCTGACGGGCGATCACGACCTCTACACCGCCGGCTTCGCCCAGTACGGCGTGCCGACGGTCGACTCCACGGCGGCGCTGCTCGACGCCGGCGTCGCGCTCGCCGACTCGCCGGCGCCCGCCGGCGCGAACGTGGGCGTCGTGACCGCCCAGGCCGGCCCGGGCATCATCGTCGCCGACCGGCTCCAGCGGGGCGGCGCGAGCCTCCCCGATCTCGGCCCCGAGACGCGAGAGCGGGTCGAGGAGATCCTCCCGGGCATCACCTTCGCCGGCAACCCCGTCGACACGGGCCGGCCGATGCCCGAGTTCGGCGAGGTGGTCGAGGCGGTCGCCGAGGACGACGCCGTGGACGTCGTCCTCGTCTACGAGCTGTTCGAGGAGGCGCTCGGCTACCCGGTCGAGACGCTCGACGGGCTCGCCGAGCGCGTCGGGAAGCCGGTGCTGTTCGCCACCGAGGGGCCGCCCGGGGCGATGGACGACGAACTCGCGGCGCTCCGGGAGGCGGGCGTGCCGACGTTCACCTCGCCCGAGCGCGCCGCCGAGGCGACCGCGCTGCTGGCCCGCTTCGCGGAACTCGGGAAAACTGGTGTGTCCGAGGAGGTGAGCGCCGATGTCTGATGCCGGTTCGGGCGCGCCCGCCGGCGACCCGTCCGCCGACCCCGTCGCGGCGGCGCGGGCGGACGGACGGACGACGCTCACCGAGGCGGAAGCCAAGTCGCTGCTCGCGGAGGCGGGCGTCGAGACGACCGAGTTCGCCGTCGCCGCCGACCCCGAATCCGCGGCCGATGCGGCGGCCGATCTTGGCTTCCCGGTCGTCCTGAAGGTGTCATCGCCGGCGGTCACCCACAAGAGCGAGTGGGCCGACGGCGCGGGCGTCGCGCTGGGACTCGACTCCAGTGAGGCGGTCGCGGCGGCCGCCGAGCGCGTCTTCGACGCGGCCGAGGACGAGGGCATCGACGCCGCGGTGCTCGTCGAGGAGGCGCGCGACGTGGACGCCGGCACGGAGGTCATCGTCGGCGGCCTGCGCGACCCGTCGTTCGGGCCGGTGGTGCTGACGGGGCTCGGCGGGGTCTTCACCGAGGTGTACGAGGACACGAGCCACCGGCTCGCGCCGCTCGACCGCGCCGAGGCGCGCGAGGCCGTCGAGGAACTGACCGCCGCCAGGCTGCTTTCGGGCTACCGCGGCCGGCCCGCCGCCGACGTGGACGCGCTCGCGGACGTGGTGTGTGCGGTCGGCGACCTGCTCGTCGAGCGCGAGGCGGTCGCGCAGGTGGACGTGAACCCGGTGCTGTCGACCGACGACGGGGCGGTCGCGCTCGACGCGCTCGTCGTGCTGGACGGAGGTGCGGGCGATGAGTGACGGTGGCGAGCGGGACGGGCCGGACGAAGTGGACGGGGCGAACGGACCGGACGGAGCGGACGGGGGCTTCGAGCGCGTCTGGACGGTCCGGTTCTCGGACACGGACCCGTTCGGCATCGCGCACTACCCGCGCATCGTGGACGCGCTCCACGAGACCTCGGACATGTTCATGCAGGCGGTCGGCTTCCCGTTCTGGGAGATCTCACAGGAGCACGGGTTCGGGCTGCCGCTCGTGGAGATGGACTTCGAGTTCGAAGCGCCGGTGGAGGCGGGCGACGAGGTGAGCATTGAGTTGACCCCGGAACTGGGCACCCGGAGCGTGCGGTTCGAGTACGTCGCGCGGAACGACGGCGAGGTGGCGTTCTCGGGCCACGAGCAGCGGGTCTGTGCCCACCACGGCGGCGACGGCTCGATGGAGTTGCCCGACGACCTCCGCTCGGCGATGGAGCCGTACGCCGACGACTGACCGGTTTCCCGGTTTACGAGACCGGAGAGCAGCCGGCTGTCGCGCGTGACGGCGAGCCCCGCAGGGGAGAGACGACGCGCGCGAGGGACGAGTACCGGAACGACCGCAGGGAGCGCGAAGCGCGCAGCGGCCGCACCGAGCCGACAGCCGCGGGGGCGTTCGATGCGGCCGAGGCGACAACAGGCCCGGACGACACCGGACTGGCGCGGACGGCATCCTTTTTGACCTCCTCACCCAACACGACACCATGGCCGACTTCGAGAACATCTACTCGGACGCCGACCCGTTCGTCCAGGCGCACTTCGACTGCCTGCAGTGTGGGGGGAAGCTCTGGGAGTACGCCATCCAGGGGCAGATGGTCTGTGAGGACTGCCGGTCGGTGTTCCGATCGAGCGACGTGTTCGACGACCAGGTGCGGGCGTAGCGCGCGAGCCGGGCGACGCGAACGCCGCATTCGAACCGCGCCGACCCCCCGACGCATCGAACGGATACCGACGAGGACGGCCCTCACGGGCCGCGAATCCGGGCGACGGCCCGCTCGCCCGTCCAATACACTTATGCCGAATCTGTGCTAACTATTGTCCATGGCCCAGCAAGACCCTGAGGAACTCCTAGAGGTCAGTGCGGAGACCCGGAGCATCCTCGAGGAACACGGCCTCCGTCCGCTCTGGGAGGTGGAGGACGACTTCGGCAACGTCATGGACGACCTGGAGACGGACATCTGGCACTGGGAGGACATCCAGGCCGCCATCGACGGCGTCGAGTCGGACGTTCCCATCGCCGACCTGCCGCCGGGGTTCCAGCGGCGCGTCGCCGTGCCCATCAACACCGGGACCGAGAACGCCATCTCGAACAGCATCTACGTCGGCGTCCAGACCGTCTCGCCCGGCGAGACCGCGCCCTCGCACCGACACTCGGCCAACGCCCTTCGGTTCACCATCGACGGGAACGAGGAGATGAAGACGGTCGTGGCGGGCGAGGAGTTCCCGATGGAGAACAACGACCTCATCACCACCCCGCAGTGGGAGTGGCACGACCACGTCAACGACTCCGACGAGACGGCCGCCTGGCTCGACGTGCTCGACCTGCCGCTGTTCCTCGACTCGCTGAACAAGAAGCAGGTGTTCGAGAACCACGAGCTCGAACGCCAGCCGGTGACGAAGACGCAGGGCTACTGGGACTCCCAGTACGGCCGCGGCCGGCCGGCCGACGAGAAGGGGGACGGCACCATCCCCGGCCCGTTCGAGGGGAACAGGGAGGCGACGCCGCCGTACCGCTTCGGCTGGGACGAGATGCTCGAGTCGCTGCGCCAGCGCGCCGACAACGACGAGCCCGACCCGCACGACGGCTACAGCCTGGCGTACGTCAACCCGGCCACCGGGAAGGAGCCGCTGTTCCCGACGATGTCGTTCCGCGCGCAGCTGCTCCAGGAGGCGACCGACCCGCACTTCCACAACGCGACGGAGGTGTACTTCGTCATCGAGGGCGAGGGCGCCACCCACGTCGGCGACGAGGCGCTCGAGTGGGGCCAGTGGGACATCTTCGTGGTGCCGCCCGACGAGATCCACCACCACGAGCCGGACGGGGAGGCGATCCTGCTGGGGATGACCGACCGGCCGGTGCTCGAGGCGTTCAACTTCTACGCCGAGGCCGAGCCCTCTTCGTAGCGGCCGGGTCGCAACGGCCCGGTCGCGGCGGCCGGATCGGAGCGTTCCGATCGCACCGTCCGATCGTCGCGGTCCCGGCGTTCCGGCTGCTTTCTCGGTGCGACCACCGTCGTGGAGCGGGGTCTGGACCATCGTTCCGGGGCGAAAACGGGGAGAAGAACCACATGGTTTTACATACGAGAGCGTAATGAGGACGCATAGCATGGTAGACAGTGCTACGGGTAACTCCAGACGACAGTACCTGAAAACGGTCGGTGCCGCGGGTGCGGCCGGCATGACGGGGCTCGCCGGCTGTACGGCCTTCGGCGGCTCCGGCGGGTCGGGCACGCTCACCATCGGGGCGACGGTCCCGGAGACCGGCTCGTTCTCCTCGCTGGGCCAGGACGTCCGGCGCGGCTACGAACTCGGGGTCGCCCGGATGAACGACCAGCTGGACCAGGAGGTCGAGATCGTCATCCAGGACGACGAGAGCAGTGCCGATCAGGTGCGCCAGAGCCTCCAGCAGATCACCAGCAACAACGACGTCGACATGATCTGGGGGAGCTTCTCCAGCCTGCTGGTCACGGCCGGGAGCGCGTTCGCGGAGAACCAGGGCATCCCGTTCCTGGGCGCGTTCTTCGCCTTCGAGGGCCCCCACCGGAACGAGGGGTACGAGTGGACCTACTCGCCGTTCCCCAAATCGCGCGACGTGGCCCGCTCCACGCAGGGGCTACTCGAACTCATCCCCGAGGACGAGCGGCCGAGCCGCGTCGGCATCTGGGAGCCCAACTCCGGCTGGGGCGCGGAACAGGCCGACGCCTGGGAGTCGACGCTCTCGGACGCGGGCTACGACGTCGTGTTGCGCGAGACGTTCTCACTCGGCTCGGAGGACTTCTCGACGCTCATCTCCCAGTCGCAGAGCCAGGAGGTCGAGATCCTCCTGTCGAACCCGACGCCGCCGGGCGGGATCACGTCGATCAACCAGATGCAGGCGAACGACTACACGCCGGAGGTGCTGAAGTACGTCCGCGCGGCCGACCCGACGGCGTGGTGGTCCGCGCTCGGCCAGAAGGGCGCGTACGCCTGCATGTGTCCGGGCTGGGTCCCGGGCATGACCGGGAACGGCAACACGGACCTGCAGAGCGCCTACGAGTCGGAGTACGGCCTCGATCAGGGGCAGCTCATCCCCACCGCCGTCGGCGGGGCCTACAACGTCGCGCAGGTCGCGCTGCAGGCCACGCAGGCCGCCGAGTCCACCGACCCCGGCGCGTACCAGTCGGCGCTCCGGGAGACGGAGTTCGGGACCGTCATCGGCGACTTCACCTTCGAGAGCAACGGGCTGCCGACGGAGGGCGAACTCACCGCGCCGACCGGCCAGTGGTGGGACGGCGGCCAGCACACCGTCTACCCCGACGTCGACGGCGACGCCGCGATGGACTTCGAGTACCCGATGACGCCCTGGGGCGAGCGATAACCCGCTCCCCACCCCGGTTTTATATGCCCCACCAACCACCGACTCACACGTATGCCGCCGACTGAACTCGTCTTACAGATCCTGGTCAACGGGCTCCTCCTCGGGGGGATCTACGCCGTGGCCGCGCTGGGCCTCTCGCTCGTGTTCGGGATCATGGACATCGTCAACCTCGCGCACGGGCACATGCTCATGCTGGGCGCGTACGTCGCCATCCTGCTGTTCGCGGCCGCCGGGATCACGCCGCTGATCGGGATGTTCGTCGCGATGGCGCTGCTTTTCGTCCTCGGAATGGCCATCCAGGTGCTCGTGCTCGACCGCGTCGTCGACGAGGGGATCGAACAGCCGATCATCGTGCTGTTCGGTCTCGCGCTCGTGCTCCAGAGCCTCGGGCGCATCGTGCTCGGGAGCGACGCGCGCTCGGCCGAGGTCGGCATCTCGGGACAGAGCCTCGAGATCGGCCCGGTGCTGTTCTCGTTCCCGCGGACGGTGACGTTCGTCGTCTCGGTCGCGCTCATCCTCGCCACCTGGGCGTTCCTGCGGTACACGACGACCGGGCGGGCCATCAGGGCGACCGCACAGAACCGCGACGCCGCGCGGTACATGGGCATCGACACCGACCGCATCTACGTCATCACGCTGGGCATCGGGACGGCGCTCGCCGGGGCCGCCGGGGCGCTCCTCTCGATGCTGTTCCCCATCACCCCGTTCGTCGGGTGGTCGTACCTGCTGAAGGCGTTCGCCGTGGTCGTGCTCGGCGGCGTCGGGAGCATCGCCGGGACGCTCGTCGGGGGGCTCGTTCTCGGCGTCTCCGAGAACCTCGGGACGCTGTATCTCGGCGGCGGCTTCCGGGACATCATCAGCTTCACCATCTTCCTCCTCGTGCTCGTCGTGCGGCCCCAGGGGCTGTTCGGCACCGGCGGGGGTGACGGCGAATGATGGACCGGTTCGGCGCCGCGGCCGAGGGGATCGCCGGCGACCGGCGACGGCTCGCGCTGGCCGCCGTGGGGGTGGCGCTCCTGGCGATCGTGCCGTTCACCACCACCGCCTACATCACCGAGATCGTGTTCACCGGGCTGGTGTTCGCGATGCTCGGCATCTCCTGGAACGTGCTGGCGGGGTACGCCGGGCAGGTCTCGCTGGGCCACGCCGCCTTCTTCGGGACCGGCGCGTTCGTCTCGGCGTGGCTGACGACGCCCTCGCGCGCCGGGCTGCCCGAGCTCATCCCGCTCGGCTCACCCGCGGCGGTCGCGATCGTCTCGCTGCTCGGGGGCGCGCTCGCCGCCGGCCTGCTCGCGCTCGCCACCGGCCCGATCATGTTCCGGCTGACGGGCCACTACTTCGCCATCGGGACGCTGGCGCTGGCGGCGATCATCCAGCTGGTGCTGCTCGACCAGCGGCGGTTCTCGGGCGGCTCGACCGGCTACTACATCAACGGCAGCATCGGGGCCGACGCGATGTACCTCCTCGCGCTGGTCGTCACCGTCGGGATGCTGGTCGCGGCGTACCTCGTGATCGAGAGCCGCTGGGGGCTCGCGATGCGGGCCATCCACGGCGACGAGGGTGCCGCGAGCAGCCTCGGCGTCAACCCGCTGCGGTACAAGATGTACGCGTTCGTGATCTCCTCGCTCATGGCCGGGCTGACGGGCGCGATCTACGCGCAGTTCACGCTGTACGTCAACCCCGAGTCGACGCTGGACGTCGTCTGGATGATCGACACGCTCGTCGTCGTCATCCTCGGCGGGATGGGGACGATGCTCGGGCCCGTCATCGGGGCGGGGCTGTTCCTCGCGCTCGACACCGGACTCCGCGCCGTCGCGGGCGGGCTGGCGACGACGATCGAGGGACTGCTCATCATCCTGTTCATCGTCTTCGTCCCGAGCGGGCTGTACGGGCTCGTCGAACGGCGCTACCTCTCGGACGACGAGGAGACGGAGACGCCCCCGTCGGACGTCGAGGAGTCGCGGTCCGAAGGGGCCTAGCCCGCTCCGGCGAGAAGTTCGAGTTTTTCGGTCCGTTCGTTCCGTCCTCGGTTCTTCGTGTGCCGTTCGCGGGCCGTCGGCGGTCGCCGTCGCTCCACGTCGGCCGCCGCGCGCGCTCGGCCGCTCAGCCGCCGAGATACGACGCGGCGACGCGCTCGTCCTCGGCGAGTTCCTCGGCCGACCCCGACAGCGACACGCGACCCGATTCGAGGACGTAGCCGCGGTCGGCGACCCGCAGCGCGTTGTGGACGTCCTGTTCGACGATGAGCACGGTCGTCCCCTCGTCGTTGATGCGCTCGATCGCGTCGAACACGTCGTCGACGAGCACCGGCGCGAGCCCGAGGCTCGCCTCGTCGAGCAGCAGGAGGTCGGGGTCGGACATCAGCCCCCGGCCGATGGCGAGCATCTGCTGTTCGCCCCCTGAGAGCGTGCCCGCGCGCTGGCCGGTGCGCTCCTCCAGCCGCGGGAAGATGTCGTACACCTCGCGGCGGCGCTCGGCCATCCCGTCGCGGTTCGCGTACGCGCCGAGCGTGAGGTTCTCCTCGACGGAGCTATCGTGGAAGATCTCGCGGCCCTCGGGGACGTGCGCGATGCCCTCGGGCACCACCTCGTCCTGCTGGAGGCCGCCGATCGACTCGCCCCTGAAGCGGACGTCGCCGTCCATCGGCGTGAGCGGGCCACAGATCGTCTTCAGCACGGTCGTCTTCCCCGCGCCGTTCGCGCCAAGCAGCGCGACCGTCTCCCCCTCCGCCACGTCGAGGCTCACGTCCCAGATGACCTGCACGGCCCCGTATCCGACGTCGATCTCGTCCAATTCGAGGATTGCCATCGTCTGTCACGCCGTCGTCCGCGCGCGGACATAAAGCCTCCCCCCGCGCGATGCGGTCCCCGCTACCGGAGGACGTGTGTCTCCCCGTAGTGGGTCCGGAACGCGAACCAGAGCCCGTGGCGGCCGACGACGCGCTCGCGCGTCTCGCCGACCGAATTCCGGAGTTCCTCCCGGTCCACGGTCCACAGGTCGCCCTCGACGTCGCGGAGGCCGTCGGCCGTCACCTCGACGGCCCGCGCGCGAGGGGGAGCACCGCAGGCCGAAGGCCGAGGAGCGCGGAGCGTCCCGCGCAGGCCGACAGTCGCGAGGGGCGTTCGAGGCAATCGACGCGACGGACGGAAAACGAAACCCGAGGAAAACGGCGTCCTGAACTACTCCTGTCCGCCCTTCGCCACGTCCACGTCCGCGAACCGCACGTCCCGCCCGGTCACGTCGACCGTCATCGACCCCACGTCCTCGATCTCGGCGTCGATCGTGTCGCCGTCGTGGAGTTCGCTCACGCCCTCCGGCGTGCCGGTGGTGATCACGTCGCCGACCTCGATCGTCGCGCCGATGGAGGCGTACTGCACCACGTCCGCGCAGGTGTACACCATGTCGCCCGTGTTCTCCCGCTGGCGCGTCTCGCCGTTGAGCTGCAGTTCCATCTCCAGGTCCTGCGGGTCGTCGATCTCGTCGGCCGTCACGACGCACGGGCCGACGACGGTGAACGTGTCGTAGGACTTCCGGTTCGAGCGGTCCTGGTCGCCGCGCACGGAGATGTCGAGCAGGATGGTGTAGCCGAAGACGTGGTCCCACGCCTCCTCGGCGGACACGTCCTTGGCCTCCTCGCCCATCACGAACGCGAGTTCGATCTCGTGGTCCGTCCGGCGGTCCGAGAACGGGAGTTCGACGCCGTGGTCCGGACCGACGACGCTGGAGGGCGCTTTCAGGAAGTAGCCCTTGTCCTCGATGGAGAACCACTCCTCGGTGGTGATGTCCCGGTCCGCGAGCGCCTCCTCGATGTGGTTCTCGTAGTTGAGCGGCGCGGCGATGACCTTCCCCGGCCGGCGGACCGGCGAGCCGAGGTCGACCGCCGCGCGGTCGTGGTCGGGCTCTGCGTCGGCGTACCGGGACGCGTCGTAGTCGCCCCGCATGTACGCGACGAGCGGGTCGCGCGAGTCGATGCCGAGCCGGTCGGAGAGGTCGATGACGCCCTCGCCGTCGTCGGTGAGCAGGCCGAGGCGGCCCTCGTCGTAGGTCACGAATCGCATACTGGAACTGGCGGCGAGTGCGACCATAAAACATGCTCTTCGGGTCGGTACCGGCCGCGGGTGTCGGCTCCCGATGATCGTGGGTGCGCTAACCAAAACCGCTTTGGGTCCCCTATCCGAGTATCGAGTATGTCCGAGAGTCAGCACGACCCGGTCGTCGTAGCCGGCGCTGGGCCGACGGGGATGACCGCCGCGCTCGCGCTCCGGGCCCGGGGCGTCCCGGTCGTCGTCCTGGAAGCCGAGCCCGAGGGCCGCAACCGGCCGGGGAGCCGGGCAATCTACGTCCACGGCACGACGCTCCACACGCTCGAACGCAACCGCGAGGGGCTGGGCAAGCGGCTCGCCGACGCGGGGCTGGTGTGGCCCACCCGGCGGACGCTGTTCCGCGGGAAGGAGGTGTTCTCGCGCACGTACGACAGCCCGGGCGGCACCGGCGACCTCCCGCACTTCACCAGCCTGCCGCAGGTCGAGACCGAGGAGTTCCTGCTGGACGCGCTGGCGGAACTCGACGTCGAGATCCACTGGGACTCGGCGGTCGAGACGGTCGAGTCGGAGCCCGACGGCGTCCGCGTCGAGACCGAGGACGGCCGCGAGTGGGAGACGCCGTACGTCGTCGGGGCCGACGGGGCCGGCTCGACGGTCCGCAAGGAGATCGGCTCGAACTTCGAGGGGAGCCAGTCGGAGAACTCGTTCATCATCGCCGACGTCGACGAGCACCCGGACGAGCCGCGCGCACACGAACGCGTGTTCCACTACGACCACCCCGAGGTCGGCGGGCGGAACGTCCTGCTCGTGCCGTTCACGGGCGGCTGGCGCGTCGACATCCAGTGCAAGCTGACCGACGACCCCGAGCGGCTGGCGAGCGACGCGGTCGTGAGCGACATGGTGGCAAAGACGCTGGGCGAGCGCTACCGCGACCGGGTCGACTGGGTCTCCTCCTACCAGTTCAAGCAGGTGACCGCCGACTCGTTCGTCGACGAACACCGGCGGGTCCTGCTGGCCGGCGAGGCGGGCCACCTGTTCGCGCCGTTCGGCGCGCGCGGGATGAACTCCGGCATCGCCGACGCCGACGAGGCGGCCTCGGCCATCGCGGTCGCCGCGCGGTCGGAGAGCGACGGGGTCGCCCGCGCAGAGGTCGAACTGTACGGCGCCCGGCGCGAGGCGGCCGCCGAGTGGAACAAGAACGCCGCCGGCGAGGCGCTGGAGTACCTCCAGGGCGACGGCGTCGTGACGAAGTTCAAGAAGCGGGCCGCCGCCGGGCTGTCCGACTACTACGAGGACGCCGGCGAGTGGCTCGACGACGCGCCGTACGGCCCGCGCGGCGGCCCGCCGATCGCCACCATCGGGCGGTACTGAACCGCGCGGTTCGACGCCCCCCGAACGACGGGTCGACGCCGGCTCCCCCGCTCTCGCCCCATCCGTTTTTGTGCTGGAGTCCGAACGCCGAACGCCATGGGAGACAGTATCTCGATAGACGCCGACTGGAACGACCTATACGTCGACGGCGAGTGGGTCGAATCGGCCGGCGACGGGACCATCGACGTCGAGGACCCCTCGACGCGCGAGACGGTCGCGCAGGTCCCGGCCGCGGTCGAGTCGGACGTGGACGACGCCTACGAGGCCGCGCAGGCGGCCCACGAGGAGTGGGCGGACGCGCCCCCGGCCCGACGGCAGCAGGCCGCGCAGGCGTTCGTCGACGGGCTGGAGGCGCACAAGGAGGGGATCGTCGAACTGCTCGAGTACGAGGCGGGCGGCTCGCGCGCGATGGGCGAGACGTCGATCAAGATCGCCACCGACCAGGCCGCCGAGGCGGCGACGCTCCCCCGCCGGATGAAGGGCGAGCACGCGGGCTCGAACGTCCCCGGCAAGGAGAACATCGTCGAGCGCGTCCCGAAGGGCGTCGTCACCGTCATCTCGCCCTGGAACTTCCCGCTCAACCTGTCGATGCGGGCGGTCGCGCCGGCCATCGCCGCCGGCAACGCGGTCGTCGTCAAGCCGGCGTCGAACACGCCGATCACGGGCGGACTCCTCTTCGCGAAGCTCGCCGAGGAGGCGGGTCTCCCGGACGGCGTGCTCAACGTCGTCACGGGCCGCGGCTCCGACGTCGGCGACGCGGTCGCGAGCCACCGCCACGGCGACGTCGTCGCGTTCACCGGCTCGACGCCCGTCGGGCGGCGCGTCGCCTCGAAGGCGGCCGAGAACCTCGCCACCCCGGCGATGGAACTGGGCGGCAACAACGCCCACGTCGTCACCGCCGACGCCGACCTCGACCGGGCGGTCGACGCCGCGACCTTCGGCTCGTTCGTCCACCAGGGCCAGGTGTGCATCTCCATCAACCGCCATCTCGTCCACGAGGACGCCTACGACGAGTACGTCGACGCCCTCGTCGACCGGGCGGAGTCGCTCCCGGTCGGCACCGCCCACGACCCCGGGACGGTCGTCGGCCCCATCATCGACGAGTCCCAGCGCGACCAGATGCTGGGGTACGTCGAGGAGACCGTCGAGGCGGGCGCGACGCTGGAGACGGGCGGGGAGACGGTCGAACTCGACGGCGTCGACGACTCGCTCGTCGTCGCCCCGACCGTGCTCTCGGAGGTGACAAACGACATGGCCGCGGCGTGTAACGAGCACTTCGGCCCCGTCGCGCCCGTCATCCCGTTCTCGGACGTGGACGAGGCGGTCGAACTCGCCAACGACACCGAGCACGGGCTCTCGGGCTCGGTCCACGCGGGCGACCTGGGGACCGCGAGGGAGATCGCCGACCGGATGGAGACGGGCATGGTCCACATCGGCGACCAGCCCATCAACGACGAGGCGCACGTTCCCTTCAGCGGCACCGGCGCCTCCGGGATGGGCGGGTACAACAGCGACGAGTTCCTGCACGAGGTGACCGAGACGAAGTGGATCTCGATCCAGCACGAGCCGCGCGAGTACCCGTTCTGAGCGGGCAGGCGGCCGGGGCCGACCCGGGCCGCCCCAGACTCACTCCTCGGTCGGGAGGGTGCCGAACTCCTCGTCGAACGAGTCGCGCAGCAGCTTCTTGTCGAACTTCCCGGTCGTGGTTCGCGGCACGTCCTCGACGAACACGAACAGGTCCGGGAGCCACCACTTCGGGTAGCGGTCGAGCAGGTGCTCGCGGAGGGCGGCCTCGTCGGCCGACCCGTCCGCGCGGACGACGTACGCCACCGGGCGCTCCTGCCACTTCTCGTGGTCGGCCCCGATGACGACCGCCTCCTCGACGCCGTCGTGGCCCATGAGTTCGTTCTCCAGCTGGATCGAGGGGATCCACTCCCCGCCGGACTTGATGACGTCGTCGAGGCGGTCGACCACGTCGAGGTAGCCGTGCTCGTCGATGGTGCCGATGTCGCCCGTCTCGAACCACCCGTCCTCGGAGAACGACTCCTCGTTCGCCTCGGGGCGCTCGTAGTACTCGTCGATGAGCCACGGCGCGCGGGCGTGGATCTCCCCGCGCGTCTCGCCGTCGTGGGGGACCGGCTCGCCCTCGGAGTCGCGGAGGCGGATCTGCACGCCGGGGGCGGGGATGCCCGCCTTCATCCGGAGCCGGTAGCGGGTCTCCTCGGGGAGCGTCTCGGCCTCGGTCGTCACGAACGTGTTGACCAGATGCGGGGACGCCTCGGTCATGCCGTACCCCTGGTGGATCGGAGCCTCGTACACCTCGTCGTAGTGGCGCATGAGCGACTCCGGCGGGGAACTCCCCCCGGTGAGCACGCGGTCGAGGCTGTCGAGGACGCCCGCCTCGTCGTCGCCGAGGTGCGACTCCATGTCGATCCAGACGGTCGGCACCGCCGCAGCGACGGTCACGTCCTCGTCGTCGATCAGGCCGGCGACCGACTCGACGTCCGTGTGGCCGCCCGGCAGGACGAGCCCGGAGCCGAAGAACGTCGCCGTGTACGGGAACCCCCACCCGTTGACGTGGAACATCGGCACGACCGGCATCACCGTGTCGCGCTCGCCGACGCCGAACACGTCGACGTGGCCGTGGGCCATCGTGTGGAGGTACACCTTCCGGTGGTAGTACTGGACGCCCTTCGGGAGCCCCGTCGTCCCCGAGGTGTAGCAGAGCCCGCACTCGGTGTCCTCGTCGAGGTCGGGCCAGTCGTACTCGGTCGCGTAGCCGTCGATGAACGACTCGTAGTCGACGACCGGGCCGAGAGAGGTGTCGGGCACCTCGTCGGCGAGGACGACGTACCGCTCGACGGTCTCCAGGTCGTCGGCGACGCCCTCGACCGTCTCCAGGAACTCGGGGTCGACGAAGGCCAGCCTGTCTTCCGCCTCGTTGATGATGTGGACCAGGTGCTCGTCGGGCAGCCGGTGGTTCACCGTGTGGACGCTGCGGCCGCTACAGGCCGGACCGAAGTACAGTTCGTAGTGGCGGAAGTGGTTCGCCGCCATCGCCGCCACGCGGTCGCCGCGGTCGAGCCCGAACTCGTCGAGCGCGTGTGCGAGTTGCGCGATGCGATCGGCGGCGTCCGCGTACGTGTAGCGGTGCAGGCCCCCGTCGGGGAGCTTCGTGACGATCTCCTTGTGGCCGTACAGCTCGGTCGCGCGTTCGAGGAACGTCGTGATGGTGAGGTCGTACTCGTGCATGGTCACTCCTCCGCGTGCTCGGCCGGCCGGTCGCCGTGGGTCGGTTCGCCGCCCGTCGCGCCGGCCGGCTCGAACCGGTAGAACACGCGCTCGTGGTCCGCCGGGCCGTCGACGTCGACGACCGCCAACTCGACCGGGTCGCCGATGTCGAGGTCCTCGACCGTGGCGCCGTCGATGCGGGCCGACAGCCGCACGTCCACGCCGTCGAGGTCGACGACGCCGACCGTGAACGGCGCCTCGTCGGCCATCCCCATCGGCGCGCCGCCGCGGAGCGCGCTGAACGCGTACAGCGTTCCCGTGTCGGGGAGCTCGACGTACTCGAGGTCCTCGCCCGTACACTCGGGACAGACCACCCGCGGCGGGTAGTGGAGCGCGTCGCAGTCGGCACAGCGAGTCGTCGAGAGGACGCCCTCGCGCAGCCGGTCGTAGAACTCGTGAATCCTGGTGTGTTCAGCGGTCTGGAGCTCGTAGAAGTCGAGCAGGCGCGGCAGTTCGATGGTGTCCGGGAGCTCGACGGTCCGACGGCCACCGTCGGGCAGCAGCCCCTCCCGGCCGCCGTCCGTCCCGTGTGCGTGGCGGCCCGTCGCCGCCTCCCCCTCGGTGCCGTCCGTTCTCGGCGTCGCGTCGTCGCTCATGGGCGCTCACGCTCCATGACCATGACGCTGTGAACCGAGCCGCTCCCGCTGAGGTTGTGGATCAGCCCCGTCTCCGGGTCGGGGACGCGCCGCTCGTCGGGCACGTCGCCGCGGAACTGGTCGTGGATCTCCAGCGCCTGCGAGATCCCCGTCGCGCCGAGCGGGTGCCCGCAGCCGAGCAGGCCGCCGCGCGGGTTGACGCCGATGTCGCCGTCGAGTTCGCTCCGGCCGTCCTCGACGAACTGGCCGCCCTCGCCCTTCTCGACCCAGCCGAGGTCCTCGTACTCGACGATCTCGCTGATCGAGAAGCAGTCGTGGATCTCCGCGACGTCGATCTCGCGGAGCGGGTCGTCGATGCCCGCGTCCTCGTAGGCTCCCTCGGCGGCGACGGTCGCCTGCGGCCACGCCGACAGCGACGGGAGGTTGTTGATGGAGTTGCTCGCCATGCAGGCCTGCCCGCTGCCCGTGATCCAGGTCGCCTCGTCGGTGACCTCGCGGGCCTTCTCCTCGCTCATGAGGAGCAGCCCGGCCGCGCCGTCCGTGACGCCGCTACAGTCGTACAGACACAGCGGCGGCGAGAGCGGGTACGACTCCAGCACGTCGTCGACGGTCACCTCGTCGCGGAACTGGGCGTACTCGGTGTGGGCGGCGTGGCTCTTGTTCTTCGCGCTCACCTGCGCGACCTGCTCGCGCGTGGTGTCGTACTCGTGCATGTGTCGCTGGGCGATCATCGCGAAGTACGGCGGCGCGTTCAGCCCGTTGACGCCGTCGAACTCCCGGTCGAGCACGTTCGTCATGCTCGCCTGCATCTCCTCGCCCGCGGACTCGGGGAGGTTCATCTTCTCGACGCCGAGCACCAGCGCCGTGTCGAGCTGTCCGGCCGCGATGGCGAGCCACGCGTAGCGGAGCGCCGCCTGGCCGCTCGCGCAGGCGAGTTCGGTGCGGGCCATCATCGCGTCGACGTTGATGCCGAGCAGTTCGGCGACCAGCGGCGCGACGTGCGTCTGGAACGCGAACCGCTCGGGCTGGACCGCGCCGACGAACAGCCCCTCCACGTCCTCGGGGCCGACGTCCGGCACCGCGTCGAACGTCGCCTTGCCGGCCTCCGCCGCCAGATCCTTCCACGTCGCCTCGCGGCGGCCCCACCGCGTGTGCCCGCCGCCGACGATGCCGACCGACCGCGTCATCGTCCGGCCCCCGCCGGCCGGCCGACGTCTCGTCCCGTGGTCACGTCTCCCATTGCCCGACTGTGTGTCGGGGCGCTAATTAACATTTTGGACCGATTTTGGCGATTCCATATCGTGTGGAAATTTCGGCCCCGTCGAATCGAGCCGGTTCCTCGGCGACGGGGCGGCCCCGGAGGGTCGCGTTCGCCGGGCCGTCGTCCTCGCCTTCCGCCGCCCGGCGACGGGGAGCGTGTCGGAACACACGCTGGAAACTCCGGAACCCGCTTCACGTTACAACAACCGCCAGATTCAAGCACGAGATGTACGATACGTATTTCACAAGATGGTTGTGGATACGATCGAAAGGGTCGCCGTCCTCGGCGCGGGGAGCATGGGCCACGGCATCGCCGAGGTGGCGGCGCTGGGCGGGTACGACGTGACGCTCCGCGACGTCGAGGCGGACCTGGTCCGCGACGGCTACGAGAGCATCGAGTGGAGCCTCGAGAAGCTCGAGGAGAAGGGGCAGATCGACGAGTCGGCCCGTTCGGTGCTCGACCGGATCGACACGGCGACCGAGCTGGAGGCGGCCGTCCACGACGCCGACCTCGTCGTCGAGGCCGCGCCCGAGAAGATGGCCCTCAAGCGGGAGATATTCGCCGACCTGGACGAGCTGGCCCCGGCGGACGCGATCCTGGCGACCAACACCTCGAGCCTCTCGATCACGGAGATCTCGGAGGCGACCGACCGGCCCGGGCGGGTCGTCGGGACGCACTTTTTCAACCCGCCGGTGAAGATGGACCTGGTCGAGGTCGTGTACGGCGACCACACCGCGGACGGGACGGCCGAGACCGCGGCCGCGTGGGCCGAGTCGATCGACAAGACGCCGATCTTCGTCCGCAAGGACGTGAACGGCTTCGTCGTCAACAACGTGCTGGTCCCGTTCATGGCCGAGGCCGCCTGGATGCTCTCGGCCGACGAGACCGAGGTGCGCGAGGCCGACGCCGCGATGGTGTTCCGGCGCGGCTACCCGATGGGGCCGTTCGAACTGGCCGACTTCACCGGCATCGACATCGGCTATCACGCCCGCAAGGAGGCCGGCCGGCCGATCCCGCCGGTGTGGAAGGAGAAGGTCGAGAGCGGTCACCTGGGGAAGAAGTCGGGGCGGGGCTACTACGATCACGAGGACGGCGAGGGCGTGGACTACGAGCACGGCCAGGGCGAGGGGTTCGACACGCTCCGGATCGAGGCCCGGATGGTCAACGAGGCCGCGAAGCTCGTCGGGGCCGGCGTGGCCCCGCCCGAGGAGATCGACGTCGGGATGCGCCTCGGCGGCGGGTTCGCCGAGGGGGTCTGCCGGATGGCCGACAAGCGCGGGCTCGACGCGATCCACGAGAAGCTGGCGTCGCTGTACGAGGAGACGGGCGAGGCGCGGTACGAGCCGGCCGACTACCTGCGCGAGCGCGTCGAGGCGGGCCACACGGGCGAGGCCGCCGGCGAGGGGTTCTACGACTACAGCCACGGCGGGCCGTACCACTACCTCGCGCACGAACTCGACGACGACGGCGTCCTGCGCGTGACGTTCGAGCGCGAGGAGCGGCTCAACGCGTTCAACGACGACATGCTGGCGGAGGTCGACCGCCTGCTCGGGGAGGTCGACACCGAGGAGGTCTCCTGCGTGGTGTTCGAGGGCAGCGGGGGGACGTTCAGCGCCGGGGCCGACCTGACCGCGTTCCCGACCGCGGAGCCGCGGGACATGATGGACGTCGACGACGTGTTCCGGACGGTGTACGAGTTCGAGCGGCCGACGCTCGCCAAGATCGACGGCTACTGTCTCGGCGCGGGGTTCGAACTCGCGCTCGCCTGCGACATGCGGGTCGCCACCGAGGACGCCGCGTTCGGGACGCCCGAGATTGACCTCGGCGTCATCCCGGGCGGGGGCGCGACCCAGCGGCTCGTCCGCCTCGTCGGCGAGGTGCGGACGAAGGAGCTGGTGTTCCGGGGGAACCACGTCGACGCCGAGACGGCCGCCGACTGGGGCGTCATCAACCGCGCCGTCCCCGCCGGGGAGTTCGACGACGTCGTCGACGACTACGTCGAGGACCTCGTCTCCGGCCCGCCGGTCGCGCTGAAGGTGGCGAAGAAGGTCATCAACGACGGGCAGGACGCGAGCCTGGAGACGGCGCTGAACCTGGAGAGCCAGGGGTTCGGCCTGCTCGTGAGCACCGACGACATGCTGGAGGGCGTGACCGCGTTCCGCGACGACCGCGAGCCCGAGTTCGAGGGCGAGTAGCGGATCGTCGGTGGTCCCTTCGGTCGCCCGGGAGGTTCTCGGCCGTCGCCGCAGTCCGCGGACGGCCCCCTCGAACCGCTCGCTCGAACCATCGAAACACTCTCGGGACTCACCGTCGTGTCGGCCAGTACCACCATGTCCGACTCGGAACCCGACTGGGAGTTCAAGCGGCGTGACGTGCTGATCCTCCGCGAGCTGGCGACCGACCCGCAGCGCTCGGCCCGCGAGATCACCGAGGTGTTAGCGGAGGACCACGGCGTGGACATCTCCCACGTCACCGTGAGCAAGTCGATCCGGAACATGCGCGAGGAGGGCGTGTTCCGGGAGGCGATCATCCCGAACGAGGAGTACTTCATCTTCGAGAAGTTCGAGTTCAAGTTCAACCCCGAGCACTTCGCCGACGAGTGGCGCGAGGCGATGGAGTACATCCGCGACGACGAGCACACGCTGTTCTACTTCCTCTCGGACGGCGAGTACCAGTGGACGTCGGTGATGATGTTCCCGAGCCGCGAGGCCGGCTCCCAGTGGATCCACGAGTTCTACAAGGAGCACGGCCGGGTGATCAGCAACCTCCGCAACTCGGTGATGACGAACGTCCTCAAGTTCGGGACCGACCCGCGACTGTTCGATAGCCTGTCGTCGAACGAACGGGACTGAGCGGGGTCGGCCCCGATCGTCGAATCGTCACCCCGTCAGAATCCTCCTCCGGTCGGAATCGAACCCGCCGGCAGAATCGAACCCCCGTCGGCCCGCGCCGACTACCGCTCGATGGGGTAGCGCATCTCGGACGCCTGGTCGGTCTGCGGGAAGACGAGGCGCTGTTCGCCACCCTGCCACTGTGCGCTCGCCGCGGCGAGCTGTCCCTCCTCGGGCATCCCGTACTGGTCGAACGAGAACTCGCCGATGACCGTGTTGAACTCCTCCTCGTCGAGCGCGCTCCGGACCGCGTCCGGCTCGGAGGAGCCCGCGGCGCCGAGCGCCTGTCCGGTCGTCTGGGCCAGGTTGTAGCCGACGCCGACCATCACGCGCGGGATCTCGTCCTCGGACTCGGCGAACCGCTCCTGGTAGGCGCTCAACAGCGCCTCGTTGCCGTTGTCGGTCATCCCCGGGGCCCAGCCCGGGCTCATCAGGACGCCCGCGCCCGCCTCGCCCAGCGCCGACCACCACGCCTGGGGGTCGGCCGCGCGGACGAACTCGATGAACGACGGCATGTAGCCCGAGGAGTTCAGCTGCTTCATCGCGGTGATGCCGTCCGGCGGCTGCGGGTTCGCGAGCAGCGCCTCGACGTTCGCGCTCTCCGCCTGCGCGATGAGCGTCGAGAAGTCGCCGTTCCCGGTGTTGTACGTCTCGCGCATGGCGACGTCGTAGCCAGCCCCGGACAGCGTCGACTCCCAGGCGTCGGCCATCTCGGCACCCCAGCCGGAGTTCTCCTCCCAGATGCCCACCCGCTGGGGGCGCTCGTCCTCGGGCAACATCCCGAGGATCTCGCCGGTCGCCCGGGTCACGTCACGCGTCTTCGGGAACGGCGTGTACGTCCACTCCTTCTCGCCGCTCACAAGCGGTTCCTCGAAGCAGGTCGCGACCGCGAGGAACGGGAGTCCCTGGTTCTCCGCGAACGCGCTCCCGGCCATCACCAGCGGGCTGGAGAAGCTCCCCCAGATCACGTCGACGTCGTTGTTGCTGGTGATCTGCTGGAGCACCTCGCGGAGCCGCCGGGCGTCGCTCTCGTCGTCCTCGACGATGAGTTCGACCTCGCTGCCGTCGATGCCGCCGTCCTCGTTGAGCAGGTCGACCCCGAGCCGGTAGCCCTCGAGCATCTCGTTGCCGACGCTCGAGAGGCGGCCGGTCTCGGGAACCGCCGCCGCGATGGTGATGGTGCCCGACCCGCCGGAGCCGCCGAGCGCCGTACAGCCGGCGAGGCCGCTCAGACCGGCCGCGCCCACCGCTCCCGCCGTTTTGAGGTACTTCCGTCTGGAACCCATAGTATCGAATCTGTCCATGAGAGGCAGTAAACATACATTGTGTTAAATTTACCGTATATATAACGCTCTTTTGTGAGTTAATTTCGGACTCACGATGTGGGTCGATTGGATCGCCCGCCGAGGAGCCCGGCGCGATGTGGCCGCGCGCCGGTCGCGTCCGACGCCATCACACGGACTCTCGTACCGAATGCCGAGTCAGAAATAACAGTTTCCAGTGATGATACGATTCATTATGTTTCGAACCGCTCGGCGGGCGACGAACGGCGGCACGTCGAACCGACGAGTGCTGTCGGCTCCGTCGACACCGAGAAGGGACGTCGGGATAGGAACACTGCGGGGAACTACCACGATGGACCACGGCGAACGTCGGCGACGCCGTTCCGTGACGGACGGTTCGGTACCGCCGCTGGAGAGGTGTCAACTATATCCTCATTCTATCGAATGGCCTGTTTTCTGAGATGAGTCGTACCGGAGACGAGTAGCCAGCGGACGCCGGGTCGAGTCGCCGTCACCGCGGCTCGTCGTCCCCACGTTCGTCGTCGAGCCGCTCCAGTTCGGCGTCGATCGCCGCCGTGCGCTCTGCCGCGTCGATGTGCTGGTAGTGGTCCTTCGTCGTCGAGAGCTCCTCGTGCCGGAGCAGGTCCTGTGCCAGCCCGCGGTCGACGCGGTACAGCTCCTCGCCGATGCCGCGGCGCGCGCCGTGCGGTTTGAGGTACGACGCCCCGTCCGGGAGGTCGATCCCCGCGGCGTCGGTGAGTCGACGCAGCACCGAGCGCCCGCCGTCGGTGGTGAGCGCCGGCGGGACGACCGCTTCGGCCCGGAGGACGGCCCCGACGTCGCCGTGCTCGGCCACGAGGTCATCGACCCGCTCGTCACCGAGTTCTTCGCGCGCGCACGACCACAGCGTGGGCGCGTGATCCGTCACGAACACGGGCCAGTCGGGCGTCGGGGGGCGCTGGACGCGCTTCAGCGTCGCCAGCGCGTCGCGGGCCGGCCCCGGGAGGGAGGCGTGTTGCCACCGCTTCCCCTCGGTCTTGGACTTGCCGAGCACCTCGACCGTGCCGTCGTCGAGGTCGACCCGCGACCAGCGGAGCCCCTGGCGACCCCGCCGGTCGTCCTTCCGGTGGCAGAGCACCTCCGCGCCCCGGACGCCCGCGAACGCGAGCGTGGCGACGAGCGCGTGATCGCGGGCCTCGGTCAGCGCCGCGAACGGCTCGGCCTCGATCGCCGTCGACGCCCGGCGGGCCGCGTGCTCGACCAGCGCGTCGCGCTGGTCGCGGCTCCAGAACTGCTGGTCCGAGCGCTTCCCCTCGGCCGCGGGGAGTTCCTCCCGGGCCGTCTCGCTCCGGGCGGGGTTCACCGAGAGCGTCATGTCCCGGACGCCGTACGCGAGACAGCCCGAGACGTAGGCGTAGTAGGTGTTCGCCGTCGCGGCCGAGATGCCGTCGGCCGCGTTCGCCCGCCGTCGGAGGTGCTTGGCGTAGCCGCGCATGAGCTGTGGGCCCCGCCGCTCGTCGTCGAGATCCGCGAGCGTCCGGTCCCGCGCCGCGAGCCACTCGGCGAACCGATCGAGCACCGACGCGGCGCTCGCGGCGTACGCGCCGGAGCCGCGCTCCGCCTTCGATTCGAGGAAGTCGTCGACGAGCCGACGCAGCGGCGGCTCGCTTTCCCCGGACCGGGCGTCGTCTGCGGAGGCCATGTCGTGGGCCGACCCGAAGGCGTCGACCCACAAATAACCACTTGGTTGTATTCGATTACAACCGAGTGGATCGTGGCGACCGGCCATCGACCGAACATCGGCTGTTTCGGCCTCGAACACGGCGAGTAACGGCGTTCGACGTTCAGATATACCTCATATCGCTATATCAAACGTCGGCGTGCGGGAGCTAGCTACGGCCGGTAGAGAGAAACTGTGGCGTGTGGATTCGGGTGAACGGTCGTTCGAGCGCACTTCTGTCATCTCATCGGTACTCACGGCGGACGGGAACGTGAGCCGGCGGCCGGTCCCGCAAAACCGGAACCGTGAACCGGACCCCCGTCTCCATCGCCCGAAGCCGCGGAACGGCATCGACCGGGGAATGGCGTTCGGGCGACCGGGTACGACCCGTTCGTGTCGAACGGAAAAGCATTCAACAGTCGCGTGATGGTGACCACACATGTCCCCGTTACGATTGAGCAAACTCCTCGTCGTTTGCGCGGTCCTCACCAGCAGTGTAGCGGTTGCAGTGGCGCCGGCCACGGCGGTCCGGGCCGACGTCCAGATCTCGTCGGTGACGGTCACGCCGGACGATCCGGTGACCGGCGAGCGCGTCACCATCGAGACGACGGTGTCCAACCTCGAAACCAGCAGCGAGACCGTGAAGATCACCGACGTCTACCTCCGACGGTCCGGAACCACCGACGAGTACGGACGGGTCGCTGACGTCGGGTCGGTCGCGCCGGGCGGGTCGGTCTCGGTGCCGCTGCGGACGACGTTCGACAGCCCGGGACAGAAGCGGCTGACCGCCCACGTGGTCGTCCAGGACGAGAGCGGCGACTACCGGTCCTACAGTTACCCGGTCTACGTCGACGTCGCCGACCCGACGGTCAAGGCGGAACTCTCCTCGACCGCGGTCCCCAACCGGTCCGACACCACCGAGGTGACGTTGACGAACTTCGGGAACACGAACCTCTCCGACGTCGAGATCACGGCGAGCGCCGGCGGGGAGACGATCGAACGCAACCTGCTGTTCGACATCGCCCCCGAGACGAGCCGATCCACGGCGTTCGACACCGGGAACGTCTCGGCCGGCGCGGTCACGTTCACCGCGAGCTACACGGCCGCGGGAACGAGCCACACCGCCACCCACACCGTCGACGTGGCGGACGACGGGCAGGTGGAAGGGGAGATCCGGCTCACCGGGATCGAGACCACGCGGCTCGGCGGACAGCTGACGATCCAGGGTGACGCCGCGAACATCGGCGGGACCGACACCGAGTCCGTGCTCGTCCGGATCCCTGACGGCGAGAGCGTGAGTCCCGTCTCGCCGTCGGGCGAGTACTTCATCGGGGCGATCGACGCCAGCGAGTTCGCCACGTTCGAACTGACTGGGGACGTGGAGTCGGGCACGTCGTCGGTGCCCGTCGAGATCACGTATCTCGTCGACGGCGAGCGGGTGCGGACGACCCAAACGCTGGAGATCGGGTCCACGAACGCCTCCCCGCCGGGCGGGATGGGCCAGCCGGGCGGCAACGGGGGCCAGCCGGGGGAACCACCCCAACAGGGCGGCTCGGGCGGGCTCCCGCTGCTCCCGATCGGCGCGGTCCTCGCGCTGGTCGTGATCGGGGGCGCGGTGTACCGATGGCGCAACCAATGAGCGTCATCGAACTCGAGGACGCCGTGAAGCGCTACCGCAGCGGCGAGGAGACCATCGAGGCGCTGAAGGGCGTCGACTTCGACGCCGACCGCGGCGAGATGGTCACCGTCATCGGTCCCTCGGGCTCGGGCAAGAGCACGATGTTGAACGTCATCGGCCTGCTCGACACGCCGACGGAGGGAACCGTCCGGCTCGACGGGCGTGACGTGACCGACTTCAGCGAGGACGAACTCACCGAGGAGCGCCGGTCCGGCATCGGGTTCGTGTTCCAGGACTTCCACCTGCTCCCGATGCTCACCGCGACCGAGAACGTCGAACTCCCGTCGATGTGGGACACCTCGGTCGACCGTCACGACCGGGCGGTCGATCTGCTCCGGCGGGTCGGCCTCGGCGACCGCCTCGACCACACGCCGAGCGAGCTGTCCGGCGGGCAACAACAGCGGGTCGCCATCGCGCGCTCGCTCATCAACGAGCCCGACATCCTGCTCGCGGACGAGCCGACCGGCAACCTGGATCAGGACACCGGGCAGACGATCCTCGAGGAGCTGACGCGGCTCAAGGAGGACGAGGACGTCGCCATCGTCTCGGTGACCCACGACGAACAGCTCGAGGAGTACACCGACCGCGTCGTCAGGCTCGTCGACGGGGTGATCCAGTGATGGGCATCGCCGACGTGCTGTGGCGGTTCCCGAGCGCCCTGATGGCGTGGCGCAACCTCGGACGCAACCGCGTCCGGACGGGGCTGGCCGCGCTCGGCATCGTCATCGGCGTGATCTCCATCGCGTCGCTCGGGATGGCGGGCGCGGCCCTCCAGCAGCAGGCCACCTCGAGCCTCGGAAGCCTCACCGACGAGGTGACGGTCTCGCCGGGCCAGGACATCACCACGGACGGCATCACCGACGATCAGGTGTCCGAGATCCGGGGCATCGCCGACGACGCCACCGTCGTTCCACAGAAGTCGAACTCGACGACGATCACGTCGCGGAACGGCCAGGAGGCGTGGGTGAGCGTCACCGGGGTGACGCAGGCGAGCGCGATGTACAACGTGTCGAGGGGCGAATCCCCCGAGCGGCTCCAGTCCGGTGCCCTGATCAGCAACGGGACGGCCACGCGCCTCGGGCTCGAGATCGGTGACCCCGTCGAGTACGACGGCCAGCTCTACCGCATCAGGGGGTTCATCGAGACGGAAGGGTTCGGGGGCGGCAACGAACTGGTGTTGCCGGTCTCGGCGCTCTCCGACCAGCAGCACTACGGGACGGTGACGATCATCGCCGAGGACGGCGCGGCCGCCCAGGAGATCGCCGCGAGCATCTCCGAGCGGTTCAACGGCGAGGACGAGCAAGTGTTGAGCGTCTTCACGTTCGGCGGCCAGGATAACGTCGGATCGTTCCTGAACACGCTCAACCTCGCGCTGCTCGGGATCGGGTCGATCTCGCTGATCGTCGCCAGCGTCGCCATCCTCAACGTCATGCTGATGAGCACGATCGAGCGCCGCGGCGAGATCGGCGTGCTCCGCGCCGTCGGGATCCGCCGGGGCGAGGTGCTCCGGATGATCCTCACCGAGGCGATGTTCCTCGGCGTCGTCGGCGGCCTCGTCGGCGCGGCCGTCTCGCTCGCCGTCGGCCTCTTCATGTTCGACGCGATCGCCGGCGACGCGATGCTCGTGTTCAACTGGAGCGGGCTCCGCTACCTGGTGCTGGGCTTCGGGTTCGCGGTCCTGGCGAGCCTGCTGAGCGGAATCTACCCCGCGTGGAAGGCCGCCAACGACCGGCCGGTGGACTCGTTGCGAGGCTGAGATCGGGGCACGGCGTCGTCGTCGGCACCGAAGCCGCCCGGTCATGTCGAGGGGTCGACTCCCTGCTGGCGGGCGGGGGCCGAGCCGCGTTCCCAACCGGACGAACCGTCCGAACGAGAAAAGCGAGTTTGTTAGCAAAACGTTCCGAACCGGTCGGTCGGCTTCCCGCTCGCTTCGGAACCCGTCGCGGGTCGCCGTCGTGATCGGTGTAGCCCGATCAGGCCGTCTCCGTCTCCGTCTCGTTACCCATTGCCGTCTCGGTTTCGTTACCCATTGCCGTCTCCGTCCCGGTTTCGTTGCCCATTGCCGTCTCCGTACCCATCTCCGTTTCAGTCTCGTTACCCATTTCCGTCTCGTTGCCCATCTCCGTCTCGTTACCCACTCCGACCTCCGTCTCCGTACCCATCTCCGTCTCAGTCTCGTTGCCCACCCCGGCCTCCGCCTCGGTTTCGGTCGCGTCCTCGGCCTCGGTCGGGGTTTCGGCCTCCGTCTCCGTCGGCGTCTCCTCCTCCGTCTCCGCTCCGTCGCCCACCGTCTCCGTTTCGAGCGGTTCGGTGCCCTCGTCCGTGCCGGGAGAGCCACAGCCGGCCAGCCCGGCTGCCAGTCCTGTCGCTGCGAGTCCGAGCAGTTTCCGACGGTCGATGTCTGGCATGCCCGCTGGCGTACGACGGGTTGCCACTTTGGTATGAAGGGCGTGTTCGGACGTAAGTGCGGCTGAAACCCAGTTTTCCCCAGTTCGCTGGTTTTCAGTGGACCGTTCGTCGGCTTCGGCACCCTCCGCCGTCGTCCGGTACGCTCGGCTTACGCCGGCGGAGGGCCGCCGGAGTCGACTCGACGTGGCCCACCTGTCAGCGGAGTTTCTTGTAGAGCTTCGTGGCGGCGTTCATCCCGACCGACCCCTTCTGGACGGTGAAGTACTGGACCAGGTCGGGGGCGAACTTCGCCTTGTACGAGTAGATGCGCTCGTGGTTCGCGCCCATCAGGTCGTACGTGCTCAGGCCGCGGTCGATCCCGTCGACACAGACCCGCCATTCGAGCAGGTCGTTGACGGGAACCGGCGCGTCCGTCTTGCCGTTGGCGATCCACGCGCCCGCACGCTCGTCCCCCTCGACGTCGATGAGGCCGCCGGCGAACTCGCCGTCGATCCGACAGACGTACGGCCGAACGGTTCCGTCCGGAAGCCGGTCGGCCAGCATCCGGACGAACTCGGCCGTCAGGGGGAACGACTCGCCCTGCTCCTCGTGGCGCTCCCGCGTGCGTTCGACGATGCGGTCGATGGCGGCCGGCCCCTCCTCGGTCACCTCGTAGCTGACGTCGTACTCCCGTCGGACCTTCTTCCGCAGGTCCGAGCTGAACCGCCCGAGCAGGTCCTCCGGGGTCGTCTCCAGGTCGATGACGTACGTGTATCGGGGGGAAACCTCGTACTCACGCCACTGGAACGGCCGGATGTCGTCGTAGCCGACCGGCGTCCGGACGTTCCAGAGATTCGGGGACACCTCGCGTTCGACCCACTCCAGCGCGGCGTCGATGAACCGACGGTGGCGTCGGTCCCGCTTGCGTCGCTTGAGCTTCCCGGTGTTGAGGAGCGACGGGCCCAAGTACGGGAGTTTGAGGTCCGGCGGGGGCGACACGGCCGCCGTCGCCGGCCCCTTCGCGACCTCGTAGACGGGGAACAGCCCCACCGGCTCCTGGCCCTTGAACCCCGCGAGCCGGTGGAGCGTGGCGTTCGCGTGCGTCTCGAGCACGTCCAGCGCCTCCGCGCGGTGAAACGGGGTCGCCGCCGGGGAGTCGCTCACGATGTCGTTCCACTGTCGGTCGTCCGTCGTGCGGATGTCGATGCTCATCGGTCCTCCAGATAGCCGAGATCGGCCAGTCGCTGCTCGACTCGTTCGTCGTCGGTCCGGCGCGTCGCCTCCGGGTCGAACGCCGGGTAGTCGTCGGGTGGGACCGGATCCACGACCGGGAGCGGGTCGCCGTCCATCCGGGCGCTCGGTGGGACGCCAAGCGAGGAGAGCACCGTCGGGGCGACGTCGAAGAGGTGGGCGTCCCGGAGGCTCGCGTCCGTGTCGACGCCGTCGCCGGCGGCGACGAACAGCCCGTCGCGTTTGTGGTTCCACGGTTCGGCCGCCGGGCCGAAGGTGTCGCCGAGCAGCGAGGCGGAGAGGTACGTGTCGAAGTCGGCCGGGACCGCGATGACGTCGGCCGCGTCCTCGACGTGCTCGCCCTCGAAGAACGCCTCGCGGGGGGCGACCGTCGAGAACACCGGGTCGCCGGCGGGCGTCTCCGCGCCCGCCAGGTCGGCCACGATGTCGTCGCGGACGCTGGGGTACTCCGCGGGCGAGACGGTCCCGTCCGGCTCCCGGCCCGCGAGGTTGACGCGGACGCCCAGTTCCGTCCGCGAGCGCATGTACGCCGTCGAGCGCGTGAAGTCGACGCGCTCGGTGCCGGCCCGGACCGTGTCCGTCGAGACGTAGTCCAGCACGAACTCGGCCAGCCCGAGCCGCGAGAGCAGCGCGCCGATGCGCTGGCTCGTGATTCCCATCGCGGCAGCGCGCGCGACGAGGCGTTCGCCGAGCGACTGGCCGTCACCGTCGGAGTCCGAGTCGCCGTCCCCGCCGCCCGCGTCCCGGCTGATCTGGCCCCAGGAGGGCATCCCTCCCTCGCCCCGCGTCGTCTCCACGTAGCCGCGCTCGCGGAGGAACTCGTTGACGCGGAACTCCTCGGGGTCGTAGGGACCGACGCCGTGGTCGCTGGCGACGACGACCGTGTCCGGGTCGCAGGCGTCGAGGACGGCGCCGACCTCCGCGTCGACCGCCTCGTAGACGGCCCGGACGGCCTCGTCGTCCTCGGGTCGCTCGTGAAACACCGTGTCGGTCTGTTGAAACTGGAGGAAGCCGAACGTCGGGTCGAAGCGGTCGACGAGGTGTCGGAACGCGGCGCCGCGCATCCCGGTAAGCCGCCGATACCACTCGACCCGCTCGTCCCCTTCGACGTCGTCGGGCGCGTACACGCGGTACCCGCCCAGTTCCGCGCGGAGCTCGTCCAGCAGCCCCTCCGGGTGGGTGGGGGGGGACTCGGGGCCGATGTAGCCCGGGACGAGCGCGCCGTCGAACGCCGGGGGCGGGGACGTGACCGGGACGTTGACCACGACGCTGCGGCGGCCGCGCTCGGAGAGCAGTTCCCAGAGCGCGCGTTCGCGGACGTGCGAGCGGTTCACCACGTCCCAGTCGTAGCCGTCGAAGGTGAGAAAGTCGAACGCGCCGTGTCTCCCGGGGTTCGTCCCGGTGTAGAGCGAGGGCCAGGCGCTGGGGGTCCAGGGGGGGATCTGGGATTCGAGCGGGCCCGACGCGCCGCGGTCCAGCAGGTCGGCGAGCGCCGGGAGTCGCCCCTCGGCGACCAGCGGCTCGACCACCGGCAGGCACGCGCCGTCGAGCCCCACGAGCAGGGTCCCGAGTCCATCGGAGTCGTGTCGGCTCACGGCTTCCCCCAGAAACCACGCGACATTTGTTATGAGGCCGCTGTCTCCTGGTCGTTGGCTCACACTACCGTCGAGTAATCCGACCGGGACGAGGGTAACCCCGTCGTACCGGCGAGAGACGCGTTGCTACGGCCGGGTCCGAGCCGATCGATCGCGGCGTCCAGGCGGTCGAACACGACCCTGGAAGCGTGAGCTGTGGGGCGTCTCCAGCCGTGGCGATCGCCGGGTTAGCATCTCTCGTCCCCGGTAAGCGGCTTTTACTCCCGTAGTAAGGCGCGTGTAGGACGGGGGCGAGTTCGGCCCGTCGCGGGTTGATGGTCCCTACCACGAGTAACACGCTCCTAGTTCCGCTCACCGCGTCCCGGCCGGGATTAACTGACTCGTACCTACGACCAACGAGAGCCGGTCGAGAACTGGTAACCAGTCGGTCGGCATCCGTCCACAAGTAGGGCGGTATTACCCGATAGTAGGCCGGAGCTGGTCGAAACGGCTTTTCAGGAAACCACTTCCTACCGGGTATGGCGAAACGCCACAACGACGAGGCAGCCGAGAAGGGAGACGTTACCGACGAACAGCGCGATACCGAAGGGTCGACCGCGGGGGAGCCGGGGAGCAGTTCCCGGCGCTCGGTCCTCAAGGGCGCGGCGGCCGCGGCGGTGACGCTGGGATCCGTGGGAACGCTCACCGGCGGGGCGGCGGCCCAGTCGTCGTTCACGGCCAGCCCCGACGGCGAGGTCGTCGTCGAACCGGGCGAGTACACCTGGGAGTCGCTCTCGATCGGCTCGGGCGACGCGCTCGTCGGCGGGGGCGAACCCGGCGACGTCGTGTTGAACCTCGAGTCCGACACGATGGACGGCACCGTCGCCGGGCGCGTCGAGAACATCGTCGTCCGCGGGGAGAACCCCGAACCGAAGGCCGGACTCGACCTCGTTCGCGGCAGCGAGCTGAACGGGTTCATCTGGCCCGAGGGCGGCGGCCAGCTGGAGGATCGAGCGCTGTTCAACCCCGACGGATCGAACGGCAGCGAGCCCGCCGTCGTCCGTAACTCCGCGTGGGCGTGGATGGCCAACAACGGCGCGTACACCGACAAGATCCCGATGCTGTACGAGAACTGCGCCGCGGTCAACAACAACATCGCCAACATCCGCGTCGGCCACCGGACGAGCGACCCGATGAGCGAGACGACCGTGGTCCGCAACAGCCTCATCGCGGTGACGCGGGACGTGCGGTCGGACGCGGAGGGCGTTCCGAACGCCCGCGGCGTGCGGCTGCGCGAACCCGGCAACCTCCTCATCGAGAACTGTTACTTCATCAACCTCGACGTCGACGGCGCGAGCAACCCGATCGAGCTCCACGACGAGGCGGCGGGCTCGTCGGTCACGATCCGCAACTGCACGTTCTACAACGAGACGGACCAGGTGCTGGTCCGCGACAAGTCCGGCGGCGGCATGGACGTCACCGTCGAGAACTGCGTCGCCACCGGCCCCGGCAGCTACGAGTTCCAGGCCGGCGGCGTCAGCGAGTCCGACCTCGCGGCCGACGGCGAGGTCTCCTTCCCGCTGCCCTCGGCGGTCACTGGCTACGCGGTCGCCGACGAGATCGAGGGGGTCGGCCCCGACATCGGCCCGTGGGACGGCACGTCCTCGGGCGACGTCGGCGACGACGAGGACCAGCAGCCGACCGAGTACGACCACACGCTCGTCCTGCACGGCGGGCCCGACAACCCGATCTCGGACTCGGCGATCCCGGGCGACTTCGACCTCGACTTCGTCGTCTCCGGCGAGGCGAAGCTCGGCGAGCATGCTGAGTCCGGCAGCGACTCGCCCGACTCGATCGGCACGAACGCCGACGGGAACACGGTGATCAAGGTCAACGACCTCGGCCCCGACGAGCTGGACTCGTTCGAGTTCAACGGCGAGGTGCTGGGCTACGCCAAGGACGACGGCTACGCGGTCGACGTGTCGGTCGACGGGACGACGATGCCCATCGACGAGGTCGTCGGTGCCGGCGGCGACGGCAACAACGGCAGCGGCGGAGACGGAAGCGACGGTTCCGATGGCTCGGACGACTCCGGCGGCGACGGGTCGGACGGGTCGGACGGCAGTGACGGATCCGACGGGAGCGACGGCAGTGACGGATCCGACGGGTCCGATGGCTCGGACGGCAGCGACGGTTCCGACGGCGGCGACGGCGGGGAAACGCCGCACGTCCTCCTCGTCGAAGGCGCCGGCCAGGGCACCCAGTACACGTTCACCGTGTCGGGCCAGGTCAACCGGAACCAGGAGCAGAGCGTCGTCACGGACGACTCGATGCCGTGGGACGAGATGAACGACATCGCCCGCGACGGGAAGGTCATCGGCGTGGTCGGCAACGGCGTCGACGCGTACAACTTCTCGGGCAGCCTGACGGCAATGACCGTCGACGGCGACGCGGAAGTGAACGTCAACCGGAACGCCTGAGATGAGCAGCGTGACCCACCGCGACTGGGAGCAGCTCCCGCGGGACCCGGACCTCGAGGGCGACCTCGGCTACCGATTCCTGGAGCTCGACGTGCTACGCTCCTCGGACGGTGAGAAGGAGCACATGCTGGTGCTCCCCTCGGACGAGGACCTGCTCCGGGAGAACGCGTTCATCGTCGCGGACCCCGACTCGGTCTGCGAGCTCGAAACGATGGTGTAGGCCGGCGACGACGCCAGTCCGGACCGCCCGGCCCTCCGAAACGACGCGGGACGGACCCGCCGTGACACGAGCGCGACGCGCCCCGACGGCGCGGGAGCGACCCGCCCGTCGTGGTTCCATTCACCCCGCTGACGGGACGCTACTTCTCGATGTCTTCCGGTTCACTCCGGCCCACGCGCTCGTTTTTTCCCTGCCACCGGTCGAGGTCGTGCAGGTCGTAGCCGACGACCGTCCGGACGTCGCGCAGTTCCGTGCGCGGGTCGAACCCGTCCGGCGGACGCTGCACGTTCAGTTCGAACAGCACGTCGTTCTCGCGCACCGCTTCGAGGACCGCCGCCCGCTCGTCCGCGTCGATTTCGTACCCCTGCCCGTCGGCGTAGGACCACGGGTGGGCCCAGACGTCGACCGCGGGGTTCTCCAGCATCGCGTGCACCGATTCGAGGTACTCGTCCCTGGAGAACGGCGTCCCGTGGTAGGCGGCGTACACGACGTCGGCGCGGTCGAGCGTCCCCTCCGATGCGTCGAGCGTCCCGTCGGCGTCGAGCACCTTGGCCTCACAGCCGACCGCACACTCCAGGTCCGCGGCCGCGGCCGCCCGCTTTCCCTCCTCGTAGAGCGCGTCGAAGTCGTACGTGGGCTCGCGCCGGACGTGTTCGGTGATGCCCAGCAGCGGGAACCCGCGGTCGTCCGCGAACGCGACGAGTTCGGTGACGGAGTTCTCGCCGTCGGTCCGCTCGGTGTGGACGTGCCAGAGGCCGCTGGCGAGCCGCCCGTCGTAGCGCCGCCACCGCTTCATGGTTGCTCGCCGATGTTCCCGACGACCTCGTCGTCCGCCGTACCGATGCCGCCCCAGTACCGGTAGAACGAGCGGTCCCAGGCGGGGTCGAACGACGGCACCGGCTCGCCGGCCGCGCTCGCGGCCGCCGCGTAGGTGACGTTCGCGTCCGCGAGCGTGCTCGTCACCATCGTCCCCTGGATCCGGGGGTTACACTCCAGGATCTTCGGCGTCCCGTCCCCGTCGAGCTTGAACTGGAACCCGAACGCGTACGACAGGTCGAGTTCGCGCGCGAGCCGCTCGGCGTGGGAGATGATCGCCCCGTGCTCGGTGACGGTGTTCCGGAAGCTGATGCCCCCGCGGACCTCGTCGCGCCGGCGGGGGATCGCCACCGTCGGCTCGCCGCCGTCGGGCGGGTGGAACGCGTCGACGGTGAACTCCGCGCCCGGTAGGTGCTCCATGACGAGCAGGCGGGGGAACGACTCGCCCATCGTCTCCCGGAACGTGCCGAGCGTGCTGTAGAGCCCGGTCGGCTTCTCCTCGTAGAACGCCCGCTTCCGGTCCCTGTCCTCGTCGAAGATTCGCACCCCCCGGCTCCCGTTCGAGGCCGGCGGCTTGACGACGACCGGCGTCTCGGGGTAGCCGAGACGGTCGCACGCGGCTTCCAGTTCGCCGATCGTTTCCGCGGCGTACGTCTCGGGCGCGGGGACGCCGACCTCCTCGCAGACCTCGATGAGTTTTTTCTTGTCGTTCGCGCGCGCGATGGCGTCCGCCCCGGAGACGGCGACCGCGGCGTCGACGCGCTCGAACGCCGCCGTCCGGGCCGACAGCACCGGGAGCTCCCGTGTCACCTGCGGGAGGACGACGTCGACGGATTCGGTCGTGCAGACGTCGACGAGTTCGTCGACGAACCCCTCGTCGTCGGCCGGGGGGACCTGGTGGAACCCGTCGGCGAGATGGCGGCCGGCCTGCTCGGTCCGGACGTCCGTGCCGACGACGCGCACGTCGCGGTCGACCCCGTTTTCGTGGAGCGACCAGCGGGTCCCCGGGAACCCCGGCGCGCCACAGCCGGTGACGAGCACCGTCAGCTCGCTCACAGCAACCACCTGACCACTTCGAACGCCTCGGCGTAGCGCGCGTTCCCCTGGAGCCCGCGGACCCGGGCCAGCCCCCTGATGAACTCCTCCTCGAAGTACGGCCGGCCCTTCTCGATCTGGCTGTCGTACTGGGAGAGCTGTGTCAGCTTCGAGTCCAGATCCGCCGCCGTGAGCGGGGAGAACAGGTCGGTGTCGAACGACGTCGTGTTCCAGGGCTGCTCGTACGCGATGATGCTGGGCCCGCTCTTGAACGCCCGGATCATCTCCTTTGCGACGACCGTGTGGTCCTGGTGGTGGTCGCTCGTCGAGGGGCCGATGATGAGGTCCGGATCGAGCTCCTCGCGGAGCGCGACCAGGTCCTCGAGGATGTCCTGCCGGCGCTCGTTGAACCGCCGGACCACGTAGTCGAAGACGTAGTACTCGGTCGGGTCGACGAACTCCATGACGCTCTCGAACTCGCGGCGGAGCACCCCCTGTTTCCCCGCGGGGAGCGACTCGTCACAGGTGGAGAAGGCGACGTAGTGGATGTCGTGGCCGTCCCGTTGCAGCCGGTTGATCGTCCCGCCCGCGGACAGCTCGCTGTCGTCCGTGTGCGGACTGAGGACAGCAACGTCCATTTCGACCCGGAGTACCGAACCTCGTTTATTTGTTATGGGTTCCATACCCCCGGCCGCCGGACGCCCGGAGCGGTCCGGTCCCGGAACTCGCCCGAGTCCGCCAGGCGCTCGACCCGTTCGGTTCACGACCGGAACCGCGTCGGGAGGCGCGTCCTCGTCCGTCCCGACCCGCAGGCGGTCCATAACTATGGAGGCGACGGGTCGAACGTCCACGGTGGACGACATGACCCGAGGACGCGGAATCGGGCGACGGAGGACGCGAGGTGAACGACCGGCCAGCGACACGAGCCGGTTCGGACGGGATGGGTGAACGGGCCGGCGTGCCCGAGGGGCACTCGTTCTCGCTGTGTCTGACCCACGACGTCGACCGGCCGTACAAGACGTACCAGTCGCTGTACTACGCGGTGACCGAACGCGACCCCTACCACCTTCGGACGCTGCTCCCGGACGTCAACCCGTACTGGCAGTTCGAGGAGGTGATGGCCCTGGAGGAGGAACTGGGCGTCAGGTCGGCGTTCTACTTCCTGAACGAGCAGGACCTCCTGCGCGACAGGCCGCCCCGCGAGTGGCTCAGCCCGAAGAGCTGGCAGCTCTACGCCGGCCGCTACTCGCTCGAGGACCCCGACATCGTGGACGTGATCCGGAAACTGGACGACCGCGGGTGGGAGGTCGGGCTCCACGGCTCCTACGAGTCCTACACGGACCGCGACCGCCTCGGACGCGAGAAGGCGGCGCTCGAACGCGTCCTCGGCCACGAGGTCCGCGGCGGGAGACAGCACTACCTCAACCTGGAGGTGCCCGAGACGTGGGAGCGACAGGCCGACGTCGGCCTGGCGTACGACGCCTCGCTCGGGTCGAGTACGACGTACGGGTTCGAGAACGGCTACGGCGTTCGACGGCCGTTCGACGACGAGTTCGTGGTGTTCCCGCTGACGATCATGGAGAACGCGCTGCCGGACCCGGAACACGAGCTCGCGGCGGCGTGGGCGGGCTGTGAGCGGGTGCTCGAGGAGGCCGCCGAGAACGGCGCGGTGATGACCGTGCTGTGGCACCCGAACAAGTTCAACGACCGCGAGTACCCGAACCAGCGGCTGCTCTACCGGCGGCTGATCGAGTACGCGAGGGAGCTCGGCGCGTGGATCGGCCCGCCCGGAGAGCGCTACGAGGCGCTGGCCGACACGGACGCCGTCCAGTCCGCGTAAGGGCGGTCTACCGGCTCACACGACCGTCATAACAAACCGACGTGAGCGTCGTGACACCCGTATGAAACGGCGGACGCTACTGACCGCGGCCGCGGGCGTGACCGCCGGACTCGCGGGGTGTGGGGAGGCGGTTCCCGGGGAGTGGCCCGCGGCGACGCCCGGCGGAAACCCGCAGCTAGACGCGATCGCCGACGCCTGGGGGTTCGACGAGTTCGTCGACCTCGAAGCCGAGGTCGAGGGGCCGCTCGCCGACCGCGAACTCGGCGGCGTTCTCGAGGCGGTGGCCGGCGACGGCCGGATGCTGTACCTCCCGCCGGGGCGCTACCGGCTGGCCGACAGTTGGGCGTTCTCCTCGTTCTCCAAGTTCGGGCTCGTCGCCGACAACGCGACCGTCGTCCCGCCGAAGGGGTTCCGGAAGCCGCTGTTCAGGCTCGGCGACCCCGGGAGCGCGTCCCAGCTGCTGGTCTCGGGGCTGGAGTTCGACTTCCGGGAGCCGGACACGGGCGGACGGCCGATCGCCGCGCGCGTGGACGACAAACTGGTCCTGCGGGACGTCACGGTCACCGGGAGGCAGGACGTGGAGAGCGACGGGGTCCGCGTCGACGTCGCCAGCCCGGACGGGACGGGGCTCGTCGAGCGGCTCCGGATGCCCGACGGGTCCGTGGGCGAGTGGTCGAACACCGGGTGTGAGGTCGGCGACGACACGCGCGGGGACGTCTCGTTCGTCGACTGCCGTATCGAGGGGTTCCCGGACAACGGCCTCTACGCGAACCCCCCGGAGGGACGAGTTCGCGTGCTCGGCGGCTACTACGCGAACAACGGCGTGGCGAGCGTCCGCGTGAACGCCGGGCCGGGGAGCGTCGTCCGCGGCGTCCACGTCCGCTGTGACGACTCGCCCGACGGCTTCGAGAACATGCGCGGCATCCGGCTGCGCGGCGGCCGCGACGTCCTGATCGACAAGTGTCTCGTCGAGATGCTGGACGTGACCTCCAGCGACGGGGCGGTGACGTTCGCGTCCGAACAGGAGTCGGCGACGATGCGGGACACCCGGATCCGCGTCGACGCGGACGGCGTCAACGCGATCCGGATCAAGAGCCCGACCGACGTCGTCTTCGCCCGGCGCGGCTCGTTCCACATCGAGGACGTCGTCATCACCGGGGAGGCGGCGACGGGGTCGGCGATCTACGCGAGCCACCGGGACGACTGCCGGTTCAGCGGGCTCTGTGTCCACCAGCCCGGCACCGAGCGCGGCGGCGTCCAGGCGATCAGGGTGAACGGCTCGATCAGCGACACGTATCTGGCGGTGACGAACGCGCCCTACCAGTTCCGGAACTCGAACATCGACATCAGCGACGTGTCGGTCGACCGGCTCACGGCCGGCGGCGACCGGCTCCCGAACGCCGGCTGCAAGTGACGGCGTCGAGCCGGGTGGCGAACGTGTCGGATGGCCGGTGAAAACGGCGGGGCGCGCATGGGACCGTCAGCGGACCGTGAGACAGGGTCTACCGTCGCGGGCGAGCAGCCAGCATCGCCCGTTCCGGCGTCGCTCGCGGCCGTCAATGCGGGTTTCGCCTCGCGGGTAGGCGGCCGAATCGCGTGAGAGCGACGCGACAGCCGGCTGTTAACCCGACAAAAGGCGCACATAACAATGGTCCGATGCCGGTCAAGACCCGATACTGCCGGGAGCGACCGTGCAGTCCGCATCCATGTCTCGGACACACACACAGACCCGACGAACCGGACGGAGGAGCGGCCAGCCGGCCCGGACGCCCGGGCCGGACGGAGGCCGCCAGTGACGAACGCGACGCTCGGCGACGGGGCCGAGGTCCACCCGAACGTCACGCTCGGCGACCCGGACGGCTCGACGCCTACCATCGGGCCGGGCGCGACGATCCGGCGCGGCACCGTCGTGTACGGCGACGTCGAGATCGGCGAGGGGTTCACGACCGGCCACGACGCGCTGGTGCGCGAGGACACCGTCGTCGGCGACGACGTGCTCGTCGGCACCCGCGCGGTCATCGACGGGGGCTCGACCGTCGGCGACGAGGTGAGCATCCAGACCGCCGCGTACCTCCCGACGAACACCACCGTCGGCGACCGGGTGTTCGTCGGCCCGGGCGCGATCCTCACGAACGACGACTACCCGCTGCGCCAGGAGGTCGAACTGGAGGGGCCGACCCTCGAGGACGACGCGACCGTCGGCGCGAACGCGACCGTGCTCCCGGGCGTCACCGTCGGGGAGCGCGCGTTCGTCGCCGCGGGCGCGGTCGTCACCGAGGACGTGCCCGCGGACACCCTCGCGGTCGGCTCGCCCGCCGAACACCAGCCGCTGCCCGAGCGGCTCCAGGGGGGGAACACGGAGCGATGATCCCCATCGCGAACCCCCGGATCGGCGACGCCGAGAGCGAGGGCGTCCAGCGCGTCCTCGAGAGCGGCCAGCTCGCCGACGGCGAGGAGGTCCGGCGCTTCGAGGACGAGTTCTCCGAGTTCTGTGGGGCGGCCCACGGCGTCGCCACGACGAACGGGACGACCGCGCTCCACGCCACGTTCGAGGCGCTCGGGATCGGCGAGGGCGACGCGGTCGTCACGACGCCGTTCTCGTTCGTCGCCAGCGCGAACGCCGTCCGCCTCGCGGGCGCCGAACCCGTCTTCGCGGACGTCCACCCCTCGACGTTCACGCTCGACCCGCGCGAGGTGGAGGCGGTCGTCCGCGAGCGCGACGACGTGGAAGCGATCCTCGCGGTCCACCTCTACGGCCTGCCGGCCGCGATGGACCACCTGCGCGAGATCGCCGACGAGCACGACCTGGCGCTCGTCGAGGACGCCGCGCAGGCCCACGGCGCGGAGTTCGACCGCCGGCGCGTCGGCTCGTTCGGCGACGCCGCCTGCTTTTCCTTCTACCCGACGAAGAACATGACGACGGGGGAGGGCGGGATGGTGACGACCGACCGCGCGGAGCTGGCAGAGCGGGTCGCCCGCTTCGCGGACCACGGCCGGATCTCCGGGTACGAACACGGCGAGGTCGGCCACAACTTCCGGATGACGAGCCTCTGTGCGGCCATCGGGCGGGCACAGCTCCCGAAGCTCACGGACCACACCATCGCCCGGCGCGGACACGCCGCCTACCTCACGAAGCGGCTCTCGGACGCGGGCGTCATCACGCCGAACGAGCCGCCGGGGTCGCGCCACGTCTACCACCAGTACACGGTCAGACACGACGACCGCGACGGGCTCCGCGAGCACCTGGCCGACGCGGGCGTCGGATCGGGCATCTACTACCCGGTTCCCATCCACGAGCAGCCGGCCTACGAGGGCTTCGACGCCGACTGCCCGGTCGCCGAGCGCGCCGCCGAACAGGTGCTCTCGCTGCCGGTCCATCCGTCGCTCTCGACCGACGACCTCCGACGGATCTGTGCGGCCGTCGAATCGTACACGACCGGAGACTCCCCGGAACTGGCGGCCGATCGAGGCCGCCGGAGCGCATGAGCGAGACGCTTTCGGCCGGCGTCGTCGGCGTCGGCAGCATGGGGCGCAACCACGCCCGGGTGTACAGCGAGCTCCCGAACGCGGAACTCGTCGGCGTCGCCGACCTCGACGCCGAGGCCGCCCGGACGGTCGCCCGCGACTACGGCACGGTCGCGCGGGAGGCGGGGGACCTGCTCTCGCGGGCGGACCTCGTCTCGGTCGCGGTCCCGACTGCGGCACACCCCTCGATGCTAGAGCGGTGTCTCGACGCTGGCACCCACGCGCTCGTCGAGAAGCCGTACGTCGAGGACCTCCCGCGGGGGCGAGAACTCGCCGAGCGGGCGCGGGCCGAGGACCTGGTCCTCCAAGTCGGCCACATCGAGCGGTTCAACCCCGCGGTGCGGGCGCTCGCGGACATCGTCCCGAACGTCGAGGTGCTCGCGCTCGACGCCCAGCGGCTCGGCCCGCCGCGCGAGCGGGAGGTCGCGGACTCGGCCGTCTTCGACCTGATGATCCACGACATCGACGTGGTCTGCTCGCTGCTCGGGAAGGCACCCGTCGCGGTGGACGCGGCGGGCGCGGCCGGCAACCGCTACGCCACCGCGACCTGCCGGTTCGACGACGGCGTCGTCGCCGACCTCACGGCGAGCCGCGTCACCCAGCGGAAGGTGCGGAAGCTGGGGATCACCGCCCGCGAGTGCCGGGTCCGCGTGGACTACATGAACCAGTCCGTCGAGATCCACCGACACACCGCCCCGGCGTACATCGAGAACGACGGCGCGGTGCGCGAGCGCGTCGAGAGCGTCGTCGAGCGGCCCATCGTCGAGAACGGCGAACCGCTGAAGGCCGAACTGGAGTCGTTCGTCGCCGCCGCGCGCGACGGGGCGGAGCCGGTGGTCACCGCCGAGGACGGCCTCCGCGCCGTGGAGGTGGCCCGGACCATCGACGACATCGCCGCCGGTCGGGAGCGGCCGGGGGCGGAGACGGAGGTGCCGACGTGACGACCCGATCCGGGATCCGGTCGCTGTACGGCTCCGACCTCGACGACGAGGCCAGGCGGGCGGCGTTCGTGAACGGCGAGGTGCCGGTGGCCGTCTACGGCCTCGGCAAGATGGGGCTCCCGCTGGCGACCGTCTACGCCGAGACGTGCGGCAACGTCACCGGCGTCGACGTCGACCCGGACGTGGTGGCGTCGATCAACGCCGGCGAGAGCCACGTCGAACGCGAGCCCGGACTGCCCGAGGCGGTCGCCGACGTCTCGGCCGACGGCTCGCTGACGGCGACGAGCGACCCGGCCACGGCCGCCCGCGACGCGAGCGTCCACGTCCTCATCGTGCCGACGCTCGTCACCGAGACGAAGGAGCCGGACCTCTCGACGCTTGAGGCGGCCGTCGAGGGCGTCGCCGAGGGGCTGTACCCGGGCGACCTCGTGGTCGTCGAATCCACCGTCCCGCCGGGGACCTGCCGCGACGTCGTGCTCCCGCTGCTGGAGGAGCAAAGCGGCCTCCGGCGCGGGGAGTTCGGCCTGGCGTTCTGTCCCGAACGGACCTCCAGCGGGCGCGCGCTCCGGGACGTCCGCGGCGCGCACCCGAAGGTCGTCGGCGGCGTCGACGACGAGAGCACCCGGAGCGCGCGCGTCGTCTACGAGGCGCTCGTGGACAACGACGTGCTGCCGGTGTCGGACGCGACCACCGCCGAGGCGGTGAAGGTGTTCGAGGGGCTGTACCGCGACGCGAACATCGCCCTGGCGAACGAGCTCGGCCGGCTCACCGACGAGCTTGGGATCGACGTCCGGGAGGCCATCGACACCGCGAACACCCAGCCGTTCTGTGACATCCACACGCCCGGCCCGGGCGTGGGCGGCCACTGCATCCCGTACTACCCGTACTTCCTCATCAACTGGCTGGAGTCGCCAGCGCCGTTCCTGGAGACCGCGCGCGAGGTGAACGACGCGATGCCCGGCTTCGTCGCCGCGAAGGTCGCGGAGGGACTCCGGGCGGGCGGGGTCGTCCCCGCCGACGGGGAGCCGCGCGCGAACGGGGACTCGCACCCGGACGACGGCCCGCACGCGGCCGGTGGTCCGCTGGCGGACGCGCGCGTGCTCGTCCTCGGACTCACCTACCGGGCGGGCGTGAAGGAGACGCGCGCCAGCCCGGCGCTGGGCGTCTGCTCGACGCTCTCCGAGCACGGCGCGACCGTGTTCGGCGCGGACCCGCTCGTCGACGCCGACGGGTTCGACGCCGAGACGGTGCCGCTGGAGGAGATGTACGACCGTGACGTCGACGCCGTGGTCGTCGTCACCGCCCACGACGAGTTCGACGCGGTCGACTGGACGGCGTTCGACGAGCCCACGGTGGTCGTCGACGGCCGGGACAGCGTCGACCTCGGCGGCGCCGACCACCCCCACTACACGGTGGGGAGGGGCTGGCGGTGACGGCGCGGACGCGCGGCGGCCGCCGGGCGCGCGCTGCCGGCCTGACGCCGGGCGATCAGCCGCGTCCCGTCCACCCGCGGGTGGACTGATGCGCGCGCTGTTCGACGTGAACCACCCGGCGCACGTCCACCTGTTCAAACACGCGGCCGAGGAGCTCTCGGCGGCGGGCCACGAGATCCACATCGCCTCGCGCGTCAAGGACGTCACGACGGATCTGCTCGACGCGGAGGGGTTCGAGCACACGCCGCTGTCCGAGCGCGGCGGGGGCGGCCCGGGGCTGGTCGGCGAGTGGATGGCACGGGAGGTTCGACTCCTGCGGCTCGCCCGTCGGTTCGACCCCGACGTGGTCGTCAGCATGCTCAACCCGGCGGCCGCGCACGTCTCGTGGCTGCTCGGCGTCCCCAACGTCGTCTTCAACGACACCGAACAGACCCGGCTGGTCGACCGTGTCACGATCCCCTTCGCCAGCGTCGTCTGCACGCCGGCCCGGTTCGAGCGCGACCTGGGCGCGACCCAGCGCCGGTACGACGGGTTCCACGAACTCGCGTACCTCCACCCGGACCGGTTCGAGCGCGACCCCGACGTGCTCCGCGAGGCGGGCGTCGACCCCGACCAGCCGTACGCGGTCTTTCGGTTCGTCGCCATGGACGCCCACCACGACGCCGGCCACCGGAGCCTCTCGACCGACGAGAAGCGGTCCCTGATCGAGCGCGTCGAGGACCGCATGCCGGTGTACGTGTCGAGCGAGGGAGCGCTCCCGCCGGACCTGGCGGACCGCGAGCTTCCCGTGCCGCCCGAGGACCTCCACCAGCTACTGGCCCACGCGGACCTGTACGCGGGAGACTCCGGGACGATGGCGACCGAAGCTGCGCTGCTCGCCACGCCGAGCGTCCGGCTGAACCCCTACGACGAGGAGTTCGGCAACTTCCGCGAACTCCACGAGCACGGGCTCATCACGACCTGCCGGGAGAGCGCCGCGTTCGTCGAAACGGTCCTCGAACTCGCCGACGACCCCGAGGCGGGCGAGCGCTGGGAGCGGCGGCGGCGGAAACTGCTGGACGAGAAGGTCGACGTGACGGCCCACATCGTCGACCTGGTCACGGACGCGGCCGCCACGTGAGCCGGGCGGCCGACCGTGGGAGGTCAGTTTTCGGGAGCGATCCGGCAAGGCCCAGTCCGGCAGGGAGTACTCCGGCAGCGATCGCTCCGACAGGAACCAGTCCGACAGCGACCAGTCCGACAACGATCGCCGATGCCGGTTCGGCCCGCTACGGGCCGCCCGAGGACGGTAGGCGGGTTGTAACAAACGGGGCTCGGCCCCCCGACGCGACCGAATGAGACTCGAGACGCTCAGCCTCGACGAGTGGGGCGACGCCCTGCCCGCGTCGGGGTTCGAGGCGTTCCACGCGCCTGCCGCCCTCGACGTGCTCGGCGACCACGCGGAGGGCGAACTCAGACTGTACGGGGGGTTCAAGGGGGACCGGCCGGTCGGCCTGTTTCCCGCGTTCGTCCGGGAGCGGTCCGTCGGCACCGCGGTGACGTCGCCGCCGCCCGGGTTCGCGGTCCCACAGCTTGGCCCCATCGTGATGCCCGCGAGCCCGAAGCGGCGCAAGCGCGAGAAGGTGAACGCCGCCTTCGCCGGGAAGCTCGTCGACGAGTTCGACGTCGACGGCTCGCTGACGCTGTTCCGGACCGTCTGCAACACAGCCTACCCGGACCCGCGGCCGTACGTCTGGAACGACCTCGATCTGGACGTCCAGTTCACCTACCGGCTCGCCGTCGACGAGGACCCGGACGACCTGCTCACGGCCGCCAGCAAGAGCCTCCGACGCGAGATCGGCGACGCCCGCGACCTCGACGTCACGGTCAGGGTCGAGGGACGGGAGGGCACCCGCGAGGTGTTCGAGCACACCGCCGACCGCTACGACGAGCAGGACCGGGGCTTTAGCCTCACCTGGCCGTACGTCCGCGACCTGACGGAGGCGCTGGCCGCCGAGGACCGCTGTCGCACGTACGTCGCCCGCGGGCCCGACGACGAGTTCCTCACCGGCGTCGTCGCGCTGTACTCGAACGACGCCGCCTACTACTGGCTCGGCGGCGCGCGGACGACCCACGAGGGCGTGAGCGTCAACAGCCTCGTCCACTGGACGATGGTCGAGGACGTCGCCGCTGGCGAGCCGCGGGAGTCGGTCCATTCGTACGACCTGATGGGCGCGAACACCGAGCGTCTCTGCCGGTACAAGAGCAAGTTCGGGGCCGAGCTCGCGCCCTACTACGTCCTCGAGTCCGGCGGCCCTGGCATGGACGTCGCCAAGCGAGCCTACAGGCTGGTGGCCCGATAGATGCGGGCGCTCCAGCTCGTCACCAACGCGCAGTCGCGCTTCTTCAACCAGCAGGTGCGCTACCTGGAGGCGGCCGGCGTCGAGACCGAGACGCTGCCGGTCCCGGGGGCCCGCCGCTTCGGCGACGGCACGGTCGACGGCCGGAGCCCGCTGAACTACCTCCGGCTCTACCCGTCGGTGCTCCGCCGGTCGTTCGGCGACTACGACCTGGTCCACGCCAACTACGGCCTGACCGCCCCGGCCGCCGTGGCACAGCCGTCGCTCCCGGTCGTCGTCTCGCTCTGGGGGAGCGACCTCATGGGTCGGTACGGCCCGGTCAGCGCGCTCTGCGCGCGGCTGGCCGACGCCGTGGTCGTCATGTCCCCCGAGATGGCAGAGCGGCTCGACCGCGACTGTCACGTCATCCCCCACGGCGTCGACCTCGACCGCTTCGCGCCGGCCGACGTCGGCGAGGCGCGCGCGGACCTGGGCTGGGACCCCGACGCCAGGCACGTCCTCTTCCCGTACCCGCCCGAGCGCGGCGTGAAGGACTTCCCGCGCGCCGAGCGCGTCGTCGAGGCGACGCGCGAGCGCGTGGACGGGCGCGTCGAACTCCACACGGTCACGGGCGTCCCCCACGAGCGGATGTCCGTCTACATGAACGCGGCCGACGCGCTGTTGATCACGTCCCGGCGGGAGGGGTCGCCCAACTCGGTGAAGGAGGCGATGGCGTGTAACCTCCCGGTCGTCTCCACGGACGTCGGCGACGTGCGCGCCCGTCTCCGGGACGTCTCCCCCTCGTCCGTCGAGGTCTCCGACGAGGGGCTGGCGAGCTCGCTCGCCGACGTGCTCGCGGCGGGCGAGCGCTCGGACGGCCGGGAGGCGGCCCGCGAGGTGAGCGTCCAGCGGTCGAACGAGCGCCTCCGCGACGTGTACCGCTCCGTCCTCTCGAACTGAACCCGCTCGCGTCGTCCGGAAACGGGTCGGGTCGCCGTGCCCACGCCGGCGAGTTCGGGTCGCCGACGACGCCGACCGGCCCGGAAACCCGCTCCTTCTCGTCGCGGTTCGACCGTGACGGCGACGGGCGGGCCGCAGCCGACCGCCGGCCGCGAGAATCGTGGCTCCCCGTCTCGCCGGGGTATTCCGCGGCTAAACCGCGACGAGACGGCGTTGGTTCTCCATAACTAAGCCCGTGACGTGGTCGGTGTATGACGAGAACCCACGTCCGGATGGGGAGCCGAACATGTCAGGAAGGAACTCACATCGCCGCTCGAAAGTCGGGCTGACGGTCGGATTTCTCGCGCTGCTGGCAGCGGTGCTGCTCGCGCGCCGCGCGCCGCCGACGGGATACGAACTGTCGCTGTACGCGGCGACGCCGCCCGCCGTCTGGGCGTGTCTCTGCGTCGCGCTCGCGGCCGGGGTCACGGTCGCGCTGCTCGGGGAGGTTCCGGATCGGCTCGGGAACGCCGGCGTCCTGCTGGCCGGCGCGACCGTCCTCGCGCTGGTCACGATGCCGTTGCTCCGGGGCTACTACTTCTACGGCTCCGGCGACGCGTTGAGCCACCTCGGGTGGGCGCGCGAGCTGGCGTCGGGGACGCTCACGCCGGTGAACCTGCTCTACCCGGGCGTCCACAGCACGGCCGTCTTCGTCGCCGCCGTCACGGGGCTGTCCGTCCGCGTCGCGCTGATGCTCGTCACCATCGTCTGTTACACGCTCGTGTTCCTCCTGTTCGTCCCGCTGTGTGTCAGGCTGCTCGACGACTCGCGGCTCGCGGTCACGCTGGGCGTCCTCTCGGCGCTGTTGCTCGCGCCGGTCAACGGCGTCTCGGTCCACCCGTTCGCACACCCCACGAGCCAGGCGATCCTCTTTTTCCCGTTCGTGCTGTACCTCGTGCTCCGATACAGCACCAGGCCGCTCCGCGCGTCGGCCGACGCCGCGGTCCGGCGCGGGGCGGCCGGCGACCGCGTGACCGCCGTCGGCATCCTGCTCGCGCTGGCCTCCAGCGCGGTGGTGCTGGTCCACCCCCAGCAGGCGCTGAACGTCGTGCTGTTCTTCGGCGCCATCGCGCTCGTGCAGGTGCTGTACCGCGCACGAACGACGGACCATCCCATCACCGCCCATCGGCCGCTGTACGCACAGACCGGGGTCCTCGCGGTCGCGTTCCTGCTCTGGGCGCCGCGCTTCGAGCGCGTCCAGGGGGCCATCGTCGCCACCATCACGAGCATCGTGTTCGAGGGCTCCTCGGCCGGGACCGTCGTCGCGTCGAAGGGGACGTCGCTGGTCGCCGTCGGCGGGAGCCTCCCCTCGCTGTTCGTTAAACTGTTCCTGCCGGGGGTGGTGCTCTCGCTGCTGGCCGGCGGGCTGATCGTCGCGCTGATCGCCGGCCGGCTCCGCGAGGAGCGGACTGATGTCACCTCGCTGCTCGTCTACGTCGCCGCGGCGCTCGTGCCGCTGTTCGGGCTGTTCCTCCTGTTCCTCGTCGCCTCCGCGGGCGACCAGTACTTCAGGTATCAGGGGTTCATCATGGTGCCGGTGACGATCCTCGCCGCGGTCGGGCTGGCCAGGGCCGTCCGCGCGTACGGCGGTGGTCGGGTCGGGACCGACACGCGCGTGGTGCTCGTGGTGCTGTTCCTGGTCATGGTGCCGGTGGGGGCTGCTGCCTACCACAGCTCGCCGTACACGTACCAGCCGAACGACCAGGTGACCGAGACCCGCATCGACGGCTTCGCCGAGGCGTTCGAGCACCGGGAGGAGGGCACGCCGTTCGTCGGGATCCGCGGCGGGCCGCGCCGCTACGTCGACGCCGAGTACGGCACCCAGCGGGCCACGACGACCCTCGATTTCCCCGGCTACCGGGAGGGGATCAACGGCACGAGCTTCAGGGGGCAGGGCTACCTCGACCGGTTCGAGGACCAGGGGTATCTGATCGTCAACGACGCGGACTACGAGCGTGAGGTGCGCCTCTACGACGGCTTCCGGTACGACGCCGCGAGCTTCAGGGCGCTCGAGACGACGCCCGGCGTGAACAGGATCCGGGCGAACGACGGCCTCCGGCAGTATCTCATCGACGGGGACGGGGCCTAGATGGTCTCGACGGACCGGCTCTCCCGGGGCGTGAAGGCCATCTTCGGCGCGGGCGTGGTGCGGATGGTGTCGAACGCGCTGCTGGTCGTCCTCCTGACCCGGTTTCTCCTCACGACGGAGGGGTACGGCCGGCTCAACTTCGCGCTCTCGGTGCTCACCATCGTCAGCATCTTCGCCACGCTGGGGCTCCCGAAGTCGGCCGCGCGGTACATCACCGACTTCGCCGAGACCGACCCGGGACAGATCCCCCACATCATCCGCCGGTCGGTCCTGTATCTCGGCGTCATCACGGTCGTCCTCAGCGTCGCGGTCGTCGTCGTCGGGCGGCCCGCCGCACGGCTGCTGGACGAGCCGCGGATCGTCCCCTTCCTGCTCGTCGGCGCGGTCTACATCGGCAGCCGGTCGGGGACGAAGTACCTCGGCTCGATCTTCCAGGGGTTCAACCAGGTGACGTGGACGGCCGTCGTCAAGGTCATCAGCAGCGTCTCCCGGCTCGTCTTCGTCGCCGCCTTCGTGCTCCTCGGCTTCGGCGCGGTCGGGGCGCTCGCGGGCTACGTCGCCAGCTTCGTCCTCGCCAGCGTGGTCGGGTTCGGCGCGCTGTACGTCGACTTCTACCGGCGGTACGAGCCCGCCCCCGAGATGGAGGAGGGGCTCACCAGACGCATGCTGGAGTACGCGGTGCCCCTGACGGCGACCCGTGGCGCGAACGTCCTCGACAAGCGCGTCGACACCGTGCTGGTCGGCCTGCTCATGAACATGACCGCGGTCGGCTACTACACGGTCGCAAAGCAGGTCTCCGACTTCGTCTCGATGCCGGCCGCGTCGTTCGGCTTCACCATCTCGCCCGCGCTCGGCGAGCAGAAGTCCGGCGACCGGCTCGACCGGGCCGCCAGCCTGTACGAGCGGTCGCTCCAGTACGTCCTGCTGGCGTACGTGCCCGCGACCGTCGGGCTGATCCTCGTCGCCGAGCCGATGGTCCGGTACGTGTTCGGCACGCCGTACCTCGAGGCGGTCCCGGTCGTCCAGGTGTTCAGCGGCTTCATCTTCGTCAACGCGATCAACAAGGTGACCAGCGACGGGCTGGACTACCTGGGACGCGCCCGCTCGCGGGCGGTCGTCAAGACGGCCACTGCGGTCGCGAACTTCCTGTTGAACCTGGTGCTCATCCCCACGATGGGCGTCGTCGGCGCGGCGATCGCCACGGTGATCACCTACACCGTCTACACCGGCGCGAACGTCTGGGTCATCCACAGCGAGCTGGAGTTCAGCCTCCGACGGGTCGCCCGGCACGCCGGGATCGTCTGTCTCGTCACGGCCGGGATGGGCGCGGTCGTCGTCTCGGTGCTGCCGATGGTGTCGGGCATCCTCACGCTCGTGGGGGCCGTGGTCGTCGGGCTGCTCGTCTGGAGCGTGCTCTCGGTCGCCGGCGGCGTCCTCGACGTCCGCGAGGTCGCCGAGTTCATCGGCTGAGGCCCGGCCCGAACGGGCGCTCCCGGCCGGAAGCGGACGGCTAACAATCCCGCGACCGACCCTGCTCGGTCGTATGAACGGGCGACAGCGTTCGCGCGGTGGGCGGCGATGACCGACGACGGGGAACGTGCCGGGGACGCCGGGAACTCCGGGCGGCGAGCCGGCGCGGGCCGGGCGCCCGCGACCGACCGGCCGACGGGGCAGTCGGTGCTCGTGACCGGCGGCGCGGGGTTCGTCGGGGGCCACCTCGCCGACGCGCTCGTGGCCGACAACGACGTCCGGGTGCTCGACGACCTCTCGACGGGGCGACGCGAGAACGTCCCGGACGGCGCGAGGCTCCTCGAGGGCGACGTGCGCGACCCGGACACGCTCGGCGCGGCGATGGAGGGGATCGACATGGTGTTCCACCAGGCGGGTCTCGTCTCGGTTCCCAAGTCGGTCGACCGGCCGACCGAGAGCCACGACCGGAACGCGACGGCCACGGTACAGGTGCTGGAGGCTGCCCGGCGCGTCGACGCCCGCGTCGTGCTGGCTTCGAGCGTCGCCATCTACGGGCAGCCAGAATCGGTCCCGGTCACCGAGGACCAGCCGAAGCGGCCGTCCTCCCCGTACGCGCTCGACAAGCTCGCGCTCGACCACTACGCCCGGCTGTACGACGAGCTGTACGACCTGGAGACGGTGGCGCTCCGCTACTTCAACGTGTACGGCCCGCGGCAGGCGAGCGGCCCGTACAGCGGCGTCATCAGCGCCTTCCTGGATCAGGCGCGCTCGGGCGGCCCGCTCACGGTCGAGGGCGACGGCGAGCAGACGCGCGACTTCGTCCACGTCTCGGACGTGGTGGACGCGAACCTGGCGGCCGCCGTCACCGACCGCGTCGGCACGGCCGTCAACGTCGGCACCGGCGAGAGCGTCACGATCCGGGAGCTCGCCGAGCTGGTCCGGGAACTGACCGACCCCGACGTCGACATCGTCCACGTCGACCCCCGCCCCGGCGACCTCCGGCGCAGTCGGGCCGACGTCTCGCGGGCGGAGGAGCTGCTGGGATACGAGCCGACGACGTCGCTCCGCGAGGGGCTGGCCGACCTCGTGGACGCGACGACTCGGGTCAACCGGCCGAGCGCCGGTGAGTAGCGTACCCGAGCCCGCCGGTCGCGGAAGTCACGACGCCACAACGCCGGCTTACCCGAGCCACCCGCCCGATACCCGTCCCATTACAATGTCCGAACGCCCGGAAATCGCCACGTACGCGGCCGAAATCCGCGGACGGCGACGTGACAGACCAGTGAATCATCCCCGGACCCGAGCGCCGGGAGGAACGACGCACGGCCCGACGGGCCGTCCCGCCAGTCCGGGAACGGACGCCGGCCACCCCTACCAGCATCCATGACAGCGTTCCGCGCCCACCGCACCGTCGCCGACGTGAACGAGAACCAGTGGAACCACGTCGTCTCCCAGTCGGAACGGGGGACGCTGTTCCACAGACACGAGTGGATCCGCGCGCTCGAGGACGGGTTCGAGGAGGAGGGTCGCCACGTCGTCGTCGAGAAGAAGGGCAACCCCGTGGCCGTGCTGCCGAACGTGCTCCGCGAGCTCCCGCTGCCCGACACGGTCACCGACCCCCTGCCCTCGGACCCGCCGCTGCGGATGGTGACCTCCTCCTCGCCCGGCTTCGGCGGCCCGCTGCTGTTGACCGACGAGCGCGAGTCGCTGGACCTGCTGTTCGACGGCCTCGAATCGTCGGTCGGCCGAGGGGTCGTGTTCCACCGGCTGGAGTCCCACGACCTGACGAACGTCCGCTACGGCCAGCAACTCCAGGGGCGCGGCTACGAGCCGACGTTCCACACCTGCCTGTTCGTACTCGACATCGACGGCGACTGGGAGTCGGTCCGCTCGCGGATGGACAAGGAGCGACGCAAGGACCTCCGCGAGGCCCACGAGCAGGAGTACCGGGTCGAGGTCTCCCGGCTCGGCGACGACCTCGACGCGACCTACGAGCCGTACGTGGCGAACATGGAGCGGGTGGACGGGACGGTGCTCCCGCGCGCCTTCCTCGAGTCGCTGGCCGAGGAGTTCGGCGACCGGGTCCGGGTGTTCACGGCCGTCGTCGACGGGCGCGAGGTCGGCCGCTACGTCCACCTGCTCGACGAGGAGGCGTCGGTGCTCCACCACTGGCTCTCGGCCGTCCCGGACGCGTCGAACTACCAGTACCACCCGTCGGAACTGCTCCACGAGCACGCGATTAAGTTCGGCATGGAGCACGGCTTCGACGAGTACGGGTTCGGGAAGACCGGCGCTCACTTCCGCAACTCGGTGTTCGGGTTCAAGCAGAAGTACGGCGCGCGCGCCGTCCCGCTGTTCAGCATGGAGAAGGGGCTCTCGCCGGTGGCCTGGCCGCTCTACAAGTTCGGCCGGAGGCGGTATCAGCGGCGGGGACTCTGACCCGCCGGGAGGACTGGCGGGGCGAACGACCGGCGGTCGCGCCTAGGTCCCCCCACCCGGCGTGTCGGTCGTGCTCGGGGGGGTCCCCGGCGTGCCGGGCGGCGAGTCGGTCCCGTCGACCGGCGTCCCGGTCCCCTCGCCGGGCGTTCCGGTGCCGCTCGTCGGCGTGTCGGTGGCGGTGCCGGGCGCGTCAGTCCCGTCCGTCGGCGTCTCCGTTCCCGACGGCGTGTCCGTCCCCTCGGGAACGTCAGTGCCCTCCGGCGTTTCGGTCGGTTCCCCGGGCGTGTCGGTTTCCTCCTCCGGCGTTTCGGTCGCGTCCTCGGGGGTGTCCGTCTCCTCTTCCGGCGTGTCCGTCTCCTCCTCGGGCGTGTCGGTTTCCTCCTCAGGCGTGTCAGTCTCCTCGTCGCCGGGGAGGAACGGCTGGATCGCCTCCAGCACCTCCGGAATCGACATGGCCTCGTCGAACGCGTTCGGGAACGGAGAAGCCCCGGTGAGCAGGTTCAGGAACGCGGCGTGGCGCGCCTCGACGCTGTGGATCGACAGCGCGGCCGAGAGGACGTCCGGGCTCTCGATGGCCGGGGCCGCCCCCGCGTACGCCGCGACGCCCGTGTTCTCGAGCACCTGCGCGGTGGCGAGGAACTCGTCGAACGTCTCGAACCCGAAGGTGAACTCCGGGGCCTCGCCCGGGTCGCCGCCCAGCGCCTCGATGACGCGGGCGAGCTGGTCGACGTGTGTCGACTCGTGGTCGCCGACCGTCGTCAGATACTCCCAGACGGCGGTCGTCATCCCGTCGCCGAACTGCTCGAGCGCGTCGGAGTCGGCGACGTCCTCCTCGGAGAACGTGTCGAGCCCCTCCGCGTAGAAGGCGTCCTCCAGCCGTTCGAGCATGAGCGCGTACGAGAGGACGTCGACGTCGGTGTACTGCCGGGAGTACTCGTCCGGGACGGCGTCCGTCCCGTCGCCGTCCCCGCCCTCCTGCTGTGCGAGCGCCGAGCCGCCCACGCCGAGGAGCCCCGCACCGACGGCCACCCCGGTTCCCAGCAGGAGGCCGCGCCGGGAGGGTGTCTGTCGCCCCATCTCCCGCATCGTCGGCCGGTCGGTCGTGTCGGAGTCGATACTGCCGTGCTCGTCGCTCTCTGGACCCGTAGTCATTGTTTCACGTCGGCGGTTCCGACGTGACTAGGTTCGGTAAGAGGACCTTTGTTAGTCGGTGTACGGTTAGGAGTAAGCTAACGCATCGGCCAGTAACTTGACGCGGAGTGTCAAATCCGGATGACAGGATTCCGGCTCACGTGACGGCGTCGCAGCCCCGTCAGTCCGCGGGCCGTTCGACGCCGAGTTCGCCCAGCAGCGCGTCGGCCGCGGCAGCCGAGGAGCCCGGCCCGCGCGCCGTCACCAGATCGCCGTCGATCGTGACGGAGACGTCGGCGTCGAGTTCGGCGTCCCAGTTCGCACCGGCGGCGCTCACCTCGTCCTCGACCCAGTACGGCAGCTTTCGCCCGTCTGGCATCCGGTCGAGGTCGTCGACGATGCCCTCCTCCCACTCGTTCGGGAAGCCAGTCACGTCCCGGCCCTCGACGAGGAGCCCGCCCGACGAGTCGCGCGTGAACGCGAGGATGCCCACGGCGTGACAGACGACGAGCGCCGTCGAGTCGCCCGATTCGACCGCCTCCCTGAGGAGTTCGCGGGCGTGCCGGTCCTGATTCACGTCCCACTCGGTGCCGTGGCCGCCCGGGAACACGACGGCGTCGTAGCCGTCGGCCGACTCAGTGGCGATCGGTTCGGGGTCCTGAAGCCGGTCGTCGGACTCGGCGACCTCGCGCACGAACGCGGCGGTCTCCTCGCCGACGTTGTCGGGGTCGACCGAGCGCTCGTCGACGACGGCCGATCCGCCCGACGGCGTCGTGACCGTCACGTCGACGCCCGCATCGTCGAGCGTCGTGAGCGGCTCGACGCACTCCTCTCCCCAGTACCCCTCCTCGCTGACGACGAACAGTGCGGATGGCATCGGGTTCCACTTGGCGGGTGTGTCGTAAAAACGGTGTGCCGCAGTCGTCGGAGAATGTCAGGGCGATGGGGTGCGCGCGACGGGGTGCAGGCGGCAGGTCGTGAGCGGCGAAGTGCGGCGGCGAACCGTGAACGGCGCGAGGGCGGGCCGCGCCAGCGATCGGCGGGGAAACGCGGACGGGTGGGAGAGCCGGCAGCGTCAGCGGACGGGCAGGAGCAGGGCGAGCGACGACGGTCTCGGCCGTGACGGGCGGGCCGAGCGCCGTGGAGGCAGGTCGTCTCAGGCGTGAGCGCCGTGGAGGCAGGTCGTCTCAGGCGTGAGCGCCGCGGTTCACTCGCCGTCGGTGGCGACCGCGGGCTCCACGGACTCGACGTCGGGGGAGCCGTCGCTCCGTGCCGCGTTCCGAATCTCCTCCATGAGGAAGATGGTCCACCGGGCCTCCGCCAGCGGGACCGGCATCTCGCCGCCGCTCTCGAGCGCCCTCGACTCGGCGTCGTTCTGGTAGTAGTGGCCGTTGGCCCGGCGTTCGGCGTCCCAGCTATCGTCCCGGGATCGCTGGATGACCCCCCGGACGTTGCGGACGGTGCCGAGCGTCCGGTCGACGATGCGGTCGACGTTGTTGAGCGCCCGGTTGACCACCGAGGACTTGTACTTCCGGTCGTGCTTGACGAGCGTCTGGGAGATCAGATCGACCGTGAGCGAGCACTCGTCGCCGTGGAGCAGGATGAGCCGGTTCGGCACGGTCCCGCCGATCACCCGCGTCGAGCAGAGCACGCCGTCCTCGCTCCGGTACTGCACCTGCATGGCGTCGTAGTCGAACGGCTTGTCGTACGTCCCGAACAGGCTCGTCGAGGCCTGGACGGCGGCCTCGCTCTCCGGGTAGCCGCCGACCCGGAGCCCCAGGTACAGCGGGTGCGGGATCCCCTCCTCGAACTCGCCGCCCGAGAGGTCGAAGTTCCAGTCGCCCCGGTTTGGGTCGTCCGCGAGGCTCGACCCCATGTACACCACGTCGACCCCCTTCAGCTCCCCGAGTTCGCCCGCCTCGACTTTCGCCTGGGCGGCCCTGACCGCCGGGTCGAAATCGCGGTTGTGTTTGGCCGACACCGTGACGCCGTGCCGGTCCGCGGTCGCCGCGAGTTCCTCGAACTCCTCGTACGTCTCAGTGGTCGGCTTCTCGATCTGGACGGGGACGCCCGCCTCGATTGCCGTCTTGGCCACGTCGAGGTGGGTCTGGACCGGCGTGCAGACGTGCATCCAGTCGAGATCCGCCGTGGCGACCAGTTCCTCCACGTCGAAGTACGCGTCCGTGTCGTACTCCTCCGCGAGCGTCCGTGCGCGCTCCCGGTCGATGTCACAGATGCCGACGAGTTCGGTTCGTGGGTTCTGCGAGAGCCCGGAGAGGTGAATCCGGGAGACGTTCCCGCCGCCGACGACTGCCGTTCGCAGTGTCATCGACGTGTCGTGGCCCCCGTCGCTACATTGTTATGGAGAGCCTTTGGCCCGAAGGGCCGGGAACGAGCCGGCGTGCCGCGGCCCGCGGGTCGGAGCCGGCCGGGGCGCTCCCGGCCGCGGCTCACCGCCGGTCCGGGTTCGGAGTCCGGGTCACGGCGTCGATCACCGGCCGCACCCCGGGGAAGCCGTCCCAGATCCAGACCAGCACCGTCACGAGGACGAGCGTCCCCTCGAACAGGAGATACAGCGTCCCGCGGGGGGTGAGCAGGAAGGCGAGAAAGTCCATCACGAGCTCCTGGAGGTGCGGGAGCGCCTCGGGTGCCTCCGCGTCCCCGGCCGGCACGAGCGGCCAGAACAGGAAGCCGATCCTGAGGTCCTCGGCGACGACGAGCGGGTAGGCGACGTCGCCCGCGAGATGCGAGAAGTAGCCGAGCGCGAACGCCGGCGTGATCCGGGGGACGCGCGCGAGCAGGCCGGTGATGCCCACGAACACGGTCGCGGGCGTCGCGAACAGCAGCGAGTGGCCGAGCGACCGTCCCGCCGGGAGCACGCCCCACATCCACGCCAGCGGCTTGTCGATGATGTCGGGCATCTGGGTGGCGAGCACGAGCGCGATCACCGGGAGCGTCGCCGGGGCGCCCTGCCCGCGGAGCCGCGTGTAGCCCGAGTAGAGCAAGTAGCCCACGGCGAGGTGTTCCCACGGCCACATCTCAGGCAGCCCCGGCGACCCGCGGCTCCTGAACGGCGGCCGATTCGTTCCCGGCCGCGCCCCGGCCGACGTCGACCCAGAGGTAGAGGTGTTCGTCCGCGGGGGCGTCAGAGACCACGTCCGGCGCGTCGCCGGCGTAGAGGTAGTAGCTGAGCCGGAGATCCTCGCCGAGCATCGTCGGCTGGATCGTGTGCGGTTCGCGGGCGGTCTCGTTATCGCCGACGGTCGTCGAGAGCCGGGTGAGCTCCTGGCGCTCGACGACGCTGAAGTTCCCGCCGGAGCCGCGAACGCGCTCCAGCGTGACGACCGCCGTGTATCGCTGCGGGACGCCCTCCTGGTTCTCCACGGTCAACACCATCGAGGCCGACTCGCCGCCGTCGAACTCGGTGGTGAAGTTGCTGGCCACGAGCCGGTCGCCCTGGTCGGTCACGAGCGCGTAGTCGGTGTAACCGCCGCCGTCGGTCGGGGGCGCGGCGAGCCCGTACGCCAGCCCCGACAGCGCCGCCACGACCGCCACGAGCAGGACGGTGTTCACGAGCGCGTCCCGCCGCGAGGGGGCGCCGACGGTGCCGCGTCCCAGTTCCGACGCCCACCGGTGGACGGGGAGCCTGAGCCGTCCCTCGACCGGAAGCTGGAGCCTGCGTAGCGCGCCGACCACGGAGCCGAGCACCGTGACCGTCGCCAGGCTGACGGTGATGGGAACCGGCTCCATTGGAACCCGCGCGACCGCGAGCAGCACGGCGAGCAGCGGCAACAGTGCGAGGCTCGCGGCGAAGGAGACGGCCGCGCGCTCTCCCCAGGGGAGCCCCTCCCGGTCGAGCAGGGCCGACCGGTCGTTCACCGCCCCGCCCGTCGAGGCGTCGGTCGGCCGTCCGGGGTACAGCACCGCGAGGATCGCGTAGCCCGGCAGGAACACGAGCAGCGGGAGCGAGACGACGACGCGGAGCGGGCCGGCGAACAGCGACGGCCCGGAGATCACGAGCCCCGTCACGGCCGCGGCGTAGAGCACGACGAGGGGCACGTCGGCCGGGAACCGCCGGGTCGCCGCCTCGGTGGCGCTGTGGGTGGTCATCGGTCCCGGCCCCCGCGTCCGCGCCGACGCGGGCCGTCGCTCCGCCGGACGCGCCCCGCGCCCGGTCCGCGGTCGGCGAGTCGCCGACACGCGACCGTCGCTGGGGGTGTCGCCCCCCCGCGTCGGGAGCCTCCCTGTCGGCCACACGAACCCTCGGGTCCCGTCGAACACATCATCGAGTCGGGTTGGTGGAGTAGTGACGCGGACATTGTTATAGGCAGGATACACGGGGGAGCGTGGGGGGTCGCGGCGGGACGGTGGCGTGTCGTCCCGCCGGCCGAACGGGGTCGACGGTGCCGGTCAGGCGTGCAGGAAGCTCATCGAGTAGTAGAGCGGCCGCTCGTAGACGTCGGGCTCCTTCTCGAAGCCGATGTGCGAGCCGATCTGGGCGTTGTTGAAGTGGGCGTACTGGGGCCCCCTGAGGATGCGGTAGAGCAGGCGGGGATCCACGTTCATCCGGACGTAGTCCTCGACCTGCCTGGCCTCGCGCTCGGAAACGATCTCCCAGCCCTCGCCAGCCATCGAGAGCGAGGCGACCCGGTCGTCGACGAGTTCGAGGAGGACGGTCGTGTCGCTCTCCCAGTTGATGTCGCGCCGCTTCGCGTCGAAGTGCTCGTAGGCCTGGTCGAGCACCTCCTCGAACTCGGAGACGGTGGGCATCTCGTCGCTCTCGTGCGGGAACGAGACCGTCGAGAGCTCGTCCTGGATGTACTGGATCTTCTCCGTCGGATCGACCGGCGTGTACGGGGCGGACTGCTCGCCGGTCTTCACGTCGACCCACTCGTCGCTGTTGACCAGCACCGGTTCGGTGTGGTCCGGCTCGACGGTGTCGCTCGTCGAGAAGTGCTCGTACGCCTCCTGTCGGCTGGGCGAGGCGACGTACTGGTTGAGGTGCGTGAGCGACCCCGAGAGCGTGTAGCTCCCCGCGAACGGCATGACGTGTTTCGGTTCGAGGACGTTGATGAACCCCTCGGCGTCCCGGTACATCTCCTCGATGACCTCCTCGCGGGCCTCGCGCTTCTCCTCGGGCGTGTAGTCGTCCATGCACTGCGGGTAGAAGTTCGCCGCCGAGTACTGCATGAGCAGCATGTCGATCTCGCCGTACTGCTCGTTCACCGTCATGCAGGCCTGCTCGGAGAGCGGCCAGCGGCAGTCGTTGGCGTTGACCAGCACCGACTCGCCGTCGTCGAAGACGCCCATCGAGTCGATCTGGGTCGAGCCGTCGGTGGTCCGGTCGGACGCGCCCTCCATCCACCAGCCGCAGCCGAAGTAGCTGCCACAGACCTCAGGGTCGCAGTTGTCGGCCCCGAGGACGTTGATGTGGAGGTCGCCCTTCAGGTGGGTGCGCTCGGCGTGCGGGAGTTCGACCGTCTCGAAGCCGAGGCGCTCGATGTTCTGCTTGAGGAAGTCGGTCGCGTAGTCGTGGATGAGCACCGGCGTGTCGGTGTCGAGCCGCTCCATCGTCTCCCGGTGGAAGTGGTCCGGGTGGATGTGGGAGACGTAGATGTAGTCGACGTCGACGTCCTCGGGTTCGATCGCCGGCGGCGGGTAGTGGACCCAGGAGCCGTAGAACGCTCCGTCGAGCAGCCACGGGTCACACAGGACGGACGTGTCCCCGTCCTCGACGATCACGGTCGACGACTTCACGTGTCGAACTCGCATGAGCGACGGTGGTGGGGAGACGACCTTTGTTAATGTGCGTCAACACGTCGCAGTCCCGCCGTTTGGCACACCCTTCCGAACGGGAACGCGGGTTACCCGGGGGCGAATCGGCCGGATCGGATCAGCGTTCCCGGCGGCCGACGGCGAGCGCGAGCGCCACGAGCAGCGCGAGCAGCCCCTCGAGCGCCGTGAACCCGGGCGTCGTGGTCGCGGTCGAGTCGGTGGACGGGGGCGTCGGGTCGGCGGTGTCGACCACGGTGAGGGTCACGTTCCGCCCCGCGACGCTCGCGGTGTAGGTGCCGGGCGCGCTGATCCGTCTCGTGAACGAGACGGTGCGCGTCTCGCCCGGTTCGACCGAGACGGTCTCCACGGCCACGACCTCGTCGAACAGCTCCAGTTCGACCTCCATCGAGCCGGCGGCGTGGCCGGCGTTGCGGACGGTGGCGTCGAGGCGGACCCGCTCGCCCTCGGTGACCGAGTCCGTGTCGGTCGTGAGCGCCATCACCCGGAGGTCCGGTTCGGCCGGGCGCACCTCGACCGCGACCGGCGCGACGTCGCCGACCGCGACGGTCGCCGTGCCGGCCTCGTCGAAGCGGTGGGAGAAGCTGACGGTCGTGTTCTCGCCGGGGCCGACCTCGACCGTCTGGTTGGCCAGCGTCGTCCCGTTCACCGCGAACGCGACGGTCGTGTTGCCCGAGGCGTTGCCGGCGTTGGCCACCGGGAGCGAGAACGTCGCCGTCCCGCCCGCGACCAGTTCGGTCGCGGTGGCGTTCAGCGCGCCGACCTCGAAGGCGGGCTGTGGGTCGGGCTCCTCGGCCTCGCTCGCCCCGCCGCCGCCACCGCCTCCACCACCGCCACCTCCGCCGGCGGGCGGCGCGCCGCCGCCGCTGCTCGGGGGGCTGCCGCCGCCGCTCGGCGGCGCTCCACCGCCGCCGCCGTCGCCGTCACCGCTCCCGTCACCGTCGTCGCCATCGGTACCGTTTCCGTCGTCACCGTCCTCGCTCTCGTTGCCGGTGCCCTCGTCGGGGTCGGTGACGGTGACCTCCCTCGAGGCGGTGTCGTTCGACCGCCCGTCCGCGACCGTGAGCGTCACCGTGTAGTTACCGGGTCGTTCGTACGCGTGCGCGACCGTCTCGCCGGTCGCGGTCGCGTCGTCGCCGAACGCCCACTCGTACGTCTCGATGCCGCCGTCGTCGGTGGCGTTCGCGGCGTCGAACGTCGCGGTCTCGTTCACCGTCACCGAGTCGGGGGCCGAGAACGCGGCTGTCGGCGGCTCGTCGGTCACGGCGACCTCGACGGATGCGGAGGCGTTCTCGCCGTCGCCGCCGACGACGGTGACGGTCGCGTCGTAGGTCCCGTTCTCCGCGTACGCGTGCTCGATCGTCGCGTTCGTGGTGGTTCTGTCCACCACCCCGTCGCCGTCGACGTCCCACTCGTACGTCCCGATGTCGCCGTCGGCGGCGGCGGACGCCGAGGCGTTCAGGGTGACGGTCTCGTTCAGCGCGGCCGCGGCGGGGGACGCGGTCAGATCGGCGGTCGGCGGCGTGTTTCCGACGAGCACCTGCGTCGTCGCCGTGTCGTTGTTCCCGTACGTGTCGAACGCCGTGACCGAGACCGAGCGGGGTCCGGACTCGTTGAACGCGTGCGCGGCGGTCGCGTCCGTGGTGGTCTCGTCGGTCTCGCCGTCGCCGTCGAAGTCCCACTCGTAGCCGGCGACGTTGCCGTCGGCGTCGACGGTGCCGGCCGCGTCGAACGTGACCGACTCGTTCACTGCGGGGGAGTCGGGGTTCTCGATCGTCGCGTCGGGGGCGGACCCGGACCAGCAGGGGCTACCGTGGACGTAGACGGACCGGTCGAGCGCAAGTTCCGCGACCGTGCTGCCGCCCTCCTCCTTCAGTTTCCAGGCGTCCACCCGGAACTCGGGGGAGCCGGATCTTCCCCAATCGCCCCAGTGATCTGCCTCCTCGTTGTACGCCGGGTCGATGGTGATGGTGTCGAACCCCTCGCTCTCCAGCCCCCGGAAGGCCGCCCCATCGGTTCGGTTCTCGGCGTACTTCCAGTCGATGTCCGCGGTCGGATCGCCGTCAGCGTACTCGAAGTCGTCGTCCTGGGGCTCACCGTTCGGCTTCGTGTACTGGTCGTCCTGCACGGCCAGTTCCGCGTCCGCGGGGAGCCCGGAGAGCTCCCACGTGATGGTGGTCCCGCCGTCCTCGTCGCCCGTGCGGTCGTGGACGACGACGAGGCTCGTCCCCTCGGAGCCCTCGTACACGAACATCGAGGAGACGCTCGTCTCCTGGTACTCCGTGGTCCCGAAGGAGCTGTAGGTGCTCGACGACGGCTCGGTTTCCGGGTTCCGGTAGTCGTAGAAGTCGATCACGTCCTGGTTGCCGCTCACCGGCGTGACGTCGTAGCAGTTCGTGCCCTGTGCGACCGCGACGCTGCCGTCGTAGTTCGCCGCGGCGGTCCCGACGAACAGCACGAGGCCCGGCACGGCGGTCACTGCGCTGGTCACGACGACGACCGCGAGCGTGAACGCGGCGGTCCGCTCGGCGGCGCGGTTCCCGGTCATTGCGTTTCCGGTCCCGGACGCGAGGCTTTGTTATGGAGCGGCTGTGGCCCGCAGGCGGCCAGTTTCGCCGCGATCGGTCCCCGTCGCGGACGGGTCGAGTCGTATCGGCCTTCGGTCAGGTAATCTCGGCCTGTTTACCCTGCGGCTGACGTCCGCCAGCGGCCGAGGCGACGCGACAGGAGACGGGTAACAAAACCGTTCGTGGGCGTACGCTGGCACGACCTGCCGGGCACAGCCCCGGCGAGATCATGTACCGAGGACACACCGTCGGGGTCGTCATCCCGGCATACAACGAGGAGGGACTCGTCGGCCGAACCCTCGAGGGCGTGCCGTCGTTCGTCGACCGGGTGTACGTCGTCGACGACGGCTCCACTGACGGCACCCTGGCCGAGATCCGCGAGACGGCGAGCCGTCTCAACGAGGCGTTCGAGCCGGCGCCGGACGGGCCGCGCCGGTTCACGCGGCGCGTCGTGCCCATCGAGCACGAGGAGAACCGCGGCGTCGGCGGGGCGATAAAGACCGGCTACCGGCACGCCCGCGAGGACGGCATGGCGGTGACGACCGTGATGGGCGGGGACGACCAGATGGAGCCGGAGATGCTCGACGCGCTGCTCGACCCCATCGTCGAGGGGCGGGCCGACTACACCAAGGGGAACCGGTTCCTGAACCGGACCGACCGGGACGAGATGCCGGCGTTCCGCTTCGTCGGCAACGCCGTCCTCTCGGGGCTGACGAAGATGGCCAGCGGCTACTGGACGACCGGCGACCCCCAGAGCGGCTACACCGCCATCTCGCTGGAGGCGCTCGAACGGGCCGACATCGACGGGATGTACGAGTTCTACGGCTACTGCAACGACCTGCTCGTCAAACTCAACGTCGCCGGGCTCCGGGTACTCGACGTCCCGCGGCCCGTGACGTACGGCGAGGAGGAGAGCCACATCGACTACTCGACGTACATCCCGAAGGTGTCGGGGATGCTCCTCCGAAACTTCCTCTGGCGCATGCGGACGAAGTACCTCCTGTTCGACTTCCACCCGCTCGTGTTCGCCTACGCGGTCGGCGCGCTGGCGACGCTCGCCGGGGGCCTCGGCGTGGTCGCCGGGGCGGCCGCGCTCGCGGGCGCGACGGTTCCGGGGCTCGCCGGCGGCGGGGCGGCGGCCGCGCTCGGCTCGTCGCTTCTGGTCGGGTTGCTGGGCGTGCTCTCGACCCTGTGGGCGATGACGCTCGACATGGACGCGAACGCGGCGTTGAACGGCGCGGACCGGCGAACCGGCGGCACGCGCCGCGGTCGCCGGGCCGACCGGACGGGCCGGGACGCGGTCGGGCCCGTCGACGCCGACGCGGCGGTCGTCAGTCGTCGCGGGGCGCGAGACGAGGCCGCCGGAGGCGCCGACGTCTCTCCCGTGCGCTCGGGGCCGCCCGGCCTCCGCAGCCCGTCGAACGACGAGGACGGGGCGGACGGTCGACTCGCCGGCGACCCCGCGGTCAACGGTCACGGGCGAGCGGCGGACCACGGCCGAGCGGTCGAGGAGCCCCGCGGCGCCGATGCGGACGCCGCCGCTCGGGACGCCGGCACCGGCGAGGTCGATCCCGCCGACGTCGGCATCGGCGAGGTCGGCGAGCCCGGTGCAAGTGACGCCAACGGCGCCGGAGCTGCGGACCTCGGCGGGACCGGTTCGGGTGCCGCCAACAGTTCCGCCGGTGGCGACGACGCCGAGACAGACACGTAGCCACCACACGAGCGGAACGGGTGCGGTTCCGGCCCGAAACGCGACGTCGCGACCGACGACGAGGGCGTCGGAGTATAAGCAGTATAACTATTGTCCGGCTGGGACAGCACCACCCATGTTCGGCACCAGCGGAATCAGGGGCGAGGTCGGGTCCGAGGTCACCGCGTCCACGGCGCTCGACGTGGGGCGCGCGGTGGCCTCGGCCGGCAGGGACCGGGTCGTGGTCGGGCGCGATCCGCGGGACAGCGGTCGGATGCTCGCGGACGCGCTCGTCGCGGGGCTCACCGAGTGCGGGGCCGACGTCGTCCGCCTCGGCGAGGTGTCGACGCCGACGGTCGTCCGCGGCGTCGGCTGGTACGACGCCGACGCGGGCGTGACCGTCACGGCCTCGCACAACCCGCCGGCCGACAACGGGCTCAAACTCTGGGACGAGCAGGGCTCGGCGTACGTGGGTCCCCAGCAGGACGCGATCGCGGAACGGATCCGGTCCGGCGAGTTCGACCGCGCCGACTGGGACGGCGTCGGCGCCGTCGAGACCGCCGAGGACGCGGTCGAGCGCCACGTCGACGCGCTCGTGGAGGCGGGCGCGCCGCTCGAGGGGCTCTCGGTCGTCGTCGACCCCGGCAACGGCAGCGGACGGCTGACCGCGGCCGCGCTCGACCGGCTCGGCGCGGACGTGGAGACGCTCAACGCCCAACCGGACGGCTCGTTCCCGGCCCGGCCGAGCGAGCCGACCGCGGAGCACTGCCGGTCGCTCCGCCAGTTCGTCGGGGCCATCGACGCCGACCTGGGCATCGCTCACGACGGCGACGCCGACCGGATGCTCGCGGTCACGGAAACGGGCGAGTTCGTGGCGGGCGACGCGCTGCTCGCGCTGTTCGCGCGCGACGCGGTCGAGCCGGGCGAGCGCATCGCCGCGCCGATCAACACCAGCATGGCCGTCCGGCGGGCGCTCCAGGACGTCGGCGCGTCGCTCACGCTCACGGCCGTCGGCGACGGGCACGTCGCGGAGCGCGCCCGCGAGCGCTCGGTCGCGTTCGGCGGCGAGCCGAGCGGCGCGTGGATCTGGCCCGACGCCGTCCCCGCGCCCGACGGACCGCTGGCGGCCGTGCGGCTCGCCTCGATGGTCGCCGAGCGCGGCCCGCTGGCCGAGCAGCTCTCGACCGTGGAGTCGACGCCGCTCCGCCGCGAGAGCGTCTCCATCGAGCGAAACGACGAAGTCGTCGCCGCGGTGAGCGAGACGATCCGGGACCGCTACGACGCCGTCACCGACATCGACGGCGTTCGCGTCGACGTGACCGACGGCTGGTTCCTGGTTCGCGCGAGCGGCACCCAGCCGCTGGTCCGCATCACCGCCGAGTCCGAGGACGCCGACCGGACGACCGAGCTGTTCGAGCAGGCCCGCGAGCACGTCGGCGACGCGATCGAGGAGCTCGACGCGGGGCCGGCGGGCAGACCCGAGGCGTAAGCCGGCCGGCGTCGGGACTCAGTCCCTGGTTTTCGTCCCGGCAGGAGCCGTTCCCGAGATTCCGTCGGGATAGCCGTCGCATTACAAGGGTCCCGTCGTCCGTTGCCAGTCGGCGTATGCAGGCTGTCATCCTCGCCGCGGGAATGGGGACCCGGATGCGCCCCCTCTCGACGGTGACGCCCAAGCCGATGCTCCCCGTCGCCAACCGCCCGCTGGCCGCCCACGCCGCCGAGGCGGCCGTGGCGGGCGGCGCCGACGGCCTCGTGTTCGTCGTCGGCTACAAGGCCTCACACGTCCGCTCGTACTTCGGCGACACGTACGCGGGCGTGCCGGTCCACTACGCCAACCAGCCCGTCCCCGAGGGCACCGCCGACGCGGTCGACGCCGCGCGGCCGTACCTCGAGGGCCCGTTCGCGGTGCTGAACGGCGACAACCTCTACGATCCGGCGTCCGTCGCCGCGCTGTTCGACCGTGGTCCCGCGGTCGCGGCCCACCGGGTCGAGAACCCGAGCGAGTACGGCGTGCTCTCGACCGACGGCGACCGCGTCACCGACGTCGTCGAGAAGCCCGCGGACCCGCCCACGAACCTGGCGAACGCCGGGGCGTACGTGTTCCCCGCGGCCGCCCGCGACTGGCTCGACGTCGGCCAGAGCGAGCGCGGCGAACACGAGATCACGGACGTGCTCGCGCGCGCCGTCGACCGGACGGACGTCTCGGTCGTCGAGACCGACCGCTGGCTCGACGTGGCCCGTCCCGCCGACCTGCTCGCGGCGAACGAACTCGCGCTCGCGGACCTGTCCGGCGGACTCGACGGGACGTGCTCGCCGGAGGCGTCGGTCTCCGGGGCCGTGACGCTCGCCGAGGGAGCCGAGGTGGCGGGCGGCGCGACGCTCTCGGGGCCCGTACTGGTCGGGGCGAACGCGACCGTCGCGCGCGACGCCGCGCTCCACGGACCGGTCGTCGTCGGCGCGGGGGCGACCGTGGGGTCCGGGGCGGAGCTCGGGAACGCCGTGTTGCTCCCCGGCGCGACCGTCGAACGTGACGTCCACCTCAGGGACGCGGTGCTCGCGCCGGGCTGCGGGCTCGCGCCGGGGACCGACGTCGGGGGCGACCGCGGGGCGAGTTCCCCGGAGCCCGCGGCGCTGGTCGCCGCCTCGCCCACCGCCGGCGGCCTGCCGTACTGAGCCGGGCGACCGGACGCAGTCCGTCGGTCGGCGGCCGGCCTCCATACCCGCCCGAGGCACCCACGATATCTCGTTAGTTTAAAGTACAGCAGATACTCACTACGGGTCGTACATCAGCATGTTAGCAGAATTATTCCCTGTTACCAGCCTGCAATTTTGGAGGGATCTCCGATGACCGTGACCGATCCCGACCTCGCCGTGGACCGGGGACCAAACGCGATGGACGTCGCACACCGGAGCCGGATCGACCTCGGGGACGAGTCGGTCGCCGAGGCGGTCGTCACCGCCGTCGCGGCGACGCTCGACAAGGATCCGATGACGGTGGAACCGCTGAACAGCGCGGTCGACCCAGACGCGCTGAACGCGCTGTTCGGCGACCGCATGAACGGACGGAGCCGCGGCCTGGACGGCGGCGTCTTCTTCAAACTCGACGGCTGCGGCGTCACGGTTCACAGCGACGGTCAAGTCGTCGTCCGGGAGTAACGGAGCCCCGGACGGTTTCTCCCCCCCTGATCGGCTATCGGAGCGGAACGATGTGGTGGCCGACCCGGTCTCTACGTCCCTTCCGAGAAGTACGTCACTGCGGGCACCCCGACCAGTACCGCGAACACGATGAGTTCGGGGAGCATCGGCGTGCCCGCGAACTGGGCCGAGACGAACGCAAGCCCGCCGACGACCGAGAACATCGTGTACTGTCGCAACCGCGCGTTGTCCTCGACCCCCGAGTCGGAGTCGAGATACTGATACAGCGTGTCCGCGCTCCGCCCGAGTTCGACGATGCCGCGGTCCTGGTTGAACGCGACCGCGTCCGCGTCGTCCATCTTGGGGAGGTGACACTGGTAGAGGCCGATGTACACGCGCTTGCGCTGCTGGGCGTTCAGCTCGGCCGGCGTGATGTCGTTCTCGTGTGCGGCGATGTGCTCGGCGAGTTCGCCGATCGTGACGGCCCCCTCCGCGTCCCGGAGGTACGCCAGGACCAGCCGTCTGCGCTCGTTTTTCAACACCTCGAAGATGATGTCGAGGGGGAGGTCCCGTGCTCGCTGTTCGGTCGCTTCCTCCGCGCTCTCCTCCTCTGGGGAGGAACTATCCGCTGAGCCGACGCGTTCGGGGGTCGTCGGCTCACTACTGTTCATCTGTCTCTGGGTTCCGGCTTTCGATGACATGGTTCGTTCCACGAGTCCGCTCCGGCGTCCACGGTCCGCTCGATTCGATGGGGCGTCCGAGACGTCCACCCCGGCACTCCGTTTTCCCACCCGTCGTGTTTCGGGCAGCTACAATGTCTGTACGCACATTACTTATACGTAATGCTGTATTTATGCAACTCACTGGCAGCGGTTCTTTATCGGTTCGTGTCGACGGCCTCGCCTCGGGGACGAAACCGCTGGATCCCGCGCAGGTCGACCGATTCGCTCGTTCGGAGGGACGGTAGGTCATTGCTTCCCCGGTCGCGCGCCAGCGTCTCGCCCGGCTCGGTGCCGGTCCCCGGATTGGCGTCCGGCCCGACGGCGCCGGCGGCGGCACACGTCGAGACGGGCCGGGTGACGGACCGCGACCGCGTCCCACTCCTCGAACGACTCGGCGACCCGATCTGGCTCGGCGGCGACACGCGACGGGTCGTCGGCACCCGCGCGCGCCGACGGTGCCCGAGCCGCCGACCGCCGGATCCGGCCCGATCGGGTGCGTGGTGGGCGGAATCGACGGCGCGAACCGCTCGTCCGCGCCGTCTCCCGCCCAGCGGATGACTAACATGTGACGTCCGTCTCGGGGCTAGCTAACCCCTTTGTTATCAGTTCGCTACCGCTCGGTTTCGGCCGTTTTGCCGGTATCAGTCCACGATACGGCCGCCGCGACGCGCGACGGGCTGGACGTGACTAACCCGACGGAGACGGCCCACAGCGCACGAATAACAATGGAGCGAACGGGTCATTCCCCATCGTCAACGCGGATGGCGCGCCCATCCGGGAGCCACCAATGAGAGGACCCCTATCGGCGGCACCACCGTCACAATCACTCGTACAGGCGCACGACCGGTCTCGAGAGGGAGCCACCCGATGTGTGGGATAACCGCCTGCGTCGCCGAGGGCGACGTCGTCGACGAGTTACTCACCGGGCTGGCGAACCTCGAGTACCGCGGCTACGACTCCAGCGGCATCGCGGTCCCCCGCGGCGAAGCGGACGTCAGCGTCCTGAAGCGCTCGGGCGAGATCGACGCCCTCCGTGAGGCGGTCGCGGAGACGGTCCCGGCCGGCTCCATCGGCATCGGCCACACCCGCTGGAGCACCCACGGCCCGCCGACCGACGAGAACGCCCACCCGCACACCGACTGCACGGGCACGGTCTCGGTCGTCCACAACGGGATCATCGAGAACCACGAGACGCTCCGCGAGGAACTGCGCCAGCGCGGCCACGAGTTCACCAGCGACACGGACACCGAGGTCATCCCCCACCTCATCGAGGAGGGGCTCGACGACGGTCGGTCGACCGACGAGGCGTTCCGGCGCGCCGTCGACCGCCTCGAGGGCAGCTTCGCCGTCGTGACGCTGTGTGGCGGCGAGGGATCGCTGTACGCGACGCGGCGCGGCTCGCCGCTCGTGCTCGGACTCGACGACGACCGGCAGTTCCTCGCCAGCGACGTCCCGTCGTTCCTGGAGTACACCGACCGCGTGGTCCACCTGGAGGACGGCGACGTCGTCGAGGTCGGCCCGGCCGGCTACCGCGTCACCGACACCGACGGCGACCGGCTACCGCGCGAGCCGACCAGCGTCGACTGGCAGCCGGAGGACGCCGAGCGCGACGGCTACGAGCACTACATGCTCAAGGAGATCAACGAGCAGCCCCAGGCGCTCGATCGGACCGTCCGCGGCCGCATCGAGGACGACGGCGGCGTCTCGCTGTCGTCGTTCCCGCCGGGGTCGTTCGACGGGGTGAGCGACGTCCAGTTCGTCGCCTGTGGCACCTCCTACCACGCGGCCCTGTACGCGAGAGAACACCTCGTCGAGAGCGGCGTCCGCGCACACGCGTTCCGCGCCGGCGAGTACGCCACGACGCCCACACCCGTCACCGAGGACACGCTCGTGGTCGCGGTCACACAGAGCGGGGAGACGGCCGACACGCTCCAGTCGATCCGCCACGCGCGCGACGAGGGCGCCCGGACGCTCGCGGTCACGAACGTCGTCGGCTCCACCGCCGCCCGGACGTGCGACGACGCGCTGTTCATCCGCGCCGGACCGGAGATCGGCGTCGCCGCGACGAAGACGTTCTCCTCGCAGGTGACCGCGCTGTCGCTGCTCGGCGAACGGCTCGTCGAGGACCTGACCGGCTCGCCCAGCGAGGACCGGGCCGAACGCGCCGCCGCGTTCCGGCGGCTCCCGAGCGACCTCACGCGGGTCCTCGAGGACTCGACGGTGGCCGACCTCGCCGACCGGTACCGCGACCGCGACGCGTACTTCTTCATCGGTCGGGGGGTCGGCCACCCGGTTGCGCTGGAAGGTGCACTTAAGTTCAAAGAGATAACATACGAGCACGCTGAGGGGTTCGGCTCGGCTGAGCTGAAGCACGGACCGCTGGCGCTCGTCACCGAGGAGACGCCCGTCGTCGCCGTCTTCGACGGGCGACACGAGGAAAAGGCGCTGGCGAACGTCGAGGAGGTGCGGGCGCGCGGCGCGCCGGTCATCGCCATCGCCGGCGAGGGGTCACGGAAGGTCCGCGAGCTGGCCGACGAGTTCCTCCCGGTGCCCGACACGCACCCGGACGCGCTCGGCGTGCTGGCGAACGTGCAGCTCCAGCTCGTGTCGTATCACGTCGCCGACCTCCTCGGGCGGTCCATCGACAAACCCCGAAACCTGGCAAAGAGTGTCACGGTGGAATGAACCGGCGGGACCGAGGGGGGTATGCAATCAGCGCGGGCCCGAGCAGCGTCCTCACGTCGCCAATGCGTAACCTGGGAGTAACAAAGTGGCCGAACGACCGCTATAGGTGCAACGGCGGCCCGCGATCGCCGAACACACGAGCCCCGACTGATGTCCGAGTCAGAGCACGGTAGGCTGTCGCAGAACGAGGTGTACGACCTCCTGAGTAACCCCAGGCGTCGTTTCGTCATCTCGTACCTTCGTGAGCACGGCCGCCCGATCGAACTGACCGCGCTCGCACGGGAAGTCGCCGCCTGGGAGAACCAGGTGCCGGCCGAAGAGCTAACCGACCAGCAGGAGAAACGGGTGTACGTCTCACTGTACCAGACACACATCCCGAAGCTACGCAACGCCGGCATCGTCGACTACGACCCCGACAGCGGCGAGATCGAGCTCACGGGGACGGTCGGGCAGCTGGAGCGGTATCTGCCCGAGGAGGAACGGGAGGAGCCGCCGTGGCAGGCGCTCTACATCGGCACCGCCGCGGTCGGCGGCCTGTTCTACCTGCTCACCGTCGTCGACGCGCCGCTGTTCGCCGGCGTCCCGGACGCCGTCGCGGGCGTCGTCGTCGTCGGGGCGTTCCTGGCGGTCACCGTCGCACAGTACGTGTACACGCGGTTCGTGACGAACGGGCGCGAGATGACGCTCGTGGAGCGCCGCCGCCGATGAGCCGCCGTACAGCCACCCCCTGCGCGGGGGAGACCGAACGGGCCCGCCTCGCGGGCACACAGCATGGACCGATGAACTCAGGAACCCATCCACACCGGGTCGAGGCCGCCGGAGGATCGACCGGGGGACCGGACGCATGAGCGACGACTGGGACGTGGTCGGCTACGTCATCAGCTCGCGCTACCGGGTCGCCGTCCTCGGTCGGCTGGCCGACAGCCCGGCGACGCCCTCGGGCATCGCCGACGACGAGGACCTCGCGGTCACGCACGTCTCGCGGGCGCTCCGCGGGCTGCGCGAGCGCGAACTCGTCGAACTGCTCGTTCCCGAGGAGCGACGCAAGGGACGCGTGTACGGGATCACGGAGGAGGGTCGGGAGACCTGGAGCCTCATTCAGACCCAGGACCTGCTCGACTGACCGGGACGCCGGACGTCCCGGATGGCTGAACGGACGTCCCCCGGACGCACGAACGGTCCCGACGCCCGCGAACCGATCGAGCGGCAGCGACGCCGTCCGGACGGGTGCCCGGCCGTCAGACCGTCGCAAGCAACAGCACGTTGTGGGCAACGACGCCCGCGTTGAGCGCCGTCGCCGGGCCGTAACCGAGCAGTCGAACCGCGCCCACCACCCGTCGAGAGCCGTCGGCGTGGTCGCGCACGATCGCCGCGCCAAGCTCCGTCGCGGCCACGAGGCTGCCGACCGCGACGACCGATGCCACGGTCAGGCCGACGGTCGGCCCGAACGCCGCGATCGCCCGGGCGACGACGACGTTTGCCTCCTCGAGCGCCGGCACCGACCGGAGGGCGACGAGCGTCGTGACGAGATCGCCGGCCTGGGTGAGGACGAGCGCGAAGACGCCGACCCCCGGCGAGGGCGTTCCGAGGCGACGGGCGCGTTTCTCGGGGGTCGGATGGTCCGTGCTCACACGGGACTACTGCCGCCCGCACGTGTTCGTAAGACGGCCACTTCCCGGCGTTAGTCGGGGGCCGACTCCGGGATCGCGTTCGCCGGCCGCGACTCGTCGCCGTCGGCCGTCGAGCCGTTCTCGAGCTGCTAGGACTCCCGTCGACGTGGACCGGCGACGCCGACGGGCTACGAGTGTCTGGTCAGCAGGCCGAGCCGGTGTGCGTCGCGGGCACCCGTGATGAGCAGCGTGATGAGGACGCCGGCGACGAAGCCGGCGATGAAGACGTTCCTGACGAGCAGCATGGTCGACATCTGGACCGGGTGGGTCACCACGAGCAGCATGGCGAGCACGTTACCGATGGCCAGGCCGACGGCGGCGTCGGCCACCAGAATGGCGGTCTTCGGGGAGGTCATTCCGCCCCGGCGGAGCCGTCCTGGCCCGTGGGAACCGGTCGCTCCGGCGTCGAGCGCGCCGCGGCCGGGCGTCGATAGCTCCCGGTTTCGTCGGACGGACTCACTGTAATCACACCTTTCAGCAGTGCAGTCTGGAGGTTTGTAATGCGGACGGTGACCGCTCGAACGGTCAGGCTACCCGGCGACGGGCGACGGTCCGGTCGGGTCGACGGTGCGCCAGCGCCGATTACGAGGGGGATAACGAAACGGAGTCGCGTCCTCGTCTCCGCCGCGATGTCACGAAAACTGCTCACGACCGTCGTCCTGGTCGTGCTCCTGGCCGTCGTCGTCCGGGTCGCCGATAGCTACACGCGTCCGCTCACGGCCATGGACGACTGACCGTCCGCGGCGTCGTCGAGGTGATCGAGCCGCCAGCCGACCGATAACCGAAACATACCGCCGACGGGGCCGATAAATACGGCCCGTTATACTCGAAATTACTTTTTACCACTCGTTCCCACAGGGTAACAGATGTCGGGTCGAATCACCGATGACGAGAAGCGGCGGATGCACGAGTTCGCGAGCACCCCCAAGTACGAGCGGGGCCCCGAGATGCTCATTCCGGAGGTCACCGGCGACGGTGACGAGTGACGTGAGCCGCGTTTAAACGGCCAGTACCCCTGTTTTTGCCGATATAACCGAGCCGTCGACGGCGATGCAACTCCGATCGAATCGTCCCGAACCCGGGCGGATCGTCCCGTACAGGAGCGGGAGGAACGCCCGTTCACCGTCGCCCCGCCCGCGACGCGGGGAGCGATCAGCCAGCACGCGACGCGGGAGCCAGCAGCTCGGTGGGGGCGCGGAACCGTTCGGCGGTCCGGAAAACGTTCCCCGGGTCGAACGACCGTCCGCGGCCCGGGCGGCTACTCGGCGACCCAGACCACGAGGTCGCCCGACCCGTCGACCGAGACGTCGACCCCCGCGTACCTGAACGACACCTTCGCCTCCGAGTCGGCGTCGTTCTCGGCCATCGAACGGACGAGCCTGTCCAGGGCGTCGGTGTTGATCGTCGACTCGAGCCGTGGCAGCCCGGTCGGTTCCACTCCCTTGGCGCGTCCCACCGCCATCACGACCGCGGTCGCGGTCGACTCGCCGTTCGTCGGGTCGTGGGTCGCTCGCTCGACGGTCGCCCCCCCGTTTCCCCCGTCGGTCCGATACTGCTCCATCGTTCAGTCCCGTGTTAAAAAGGATTCGTGATAGAAGTTCCGGTGTTGGGTCAGGAAACCGCGTTCCCGGCAGCGCAACCGACTCACGACCGGCCGGGATACGGCCCCACGTCGGTCTTTCACCAGCAACATACTGGTATCGAGATCGATCGCCGTCTCCGGAGGATTCGCCCGACTTATCCGGCCGTTAACCGTCCGTTACGGAAAGCTACCGGCGAGAAGGCATTACAGTAGTAACATCGTAAAGTGTCGGGATACGCACGTTCGTTCCCGTATGCCGTGGCTACTCGTCGGTATGAAGTTCCTACCGTGGTTCGAACACCCGATTCGTGGGCCCACCGTCGGGTCGCTGCGCCGTCGGGCCGCCGCGCCGTTCACCGGTCGAGTCCGACGCGAGAGCTCCGCCGGACGAAAACCGGCTCGATCCCGGTCGAGCACGGCGGTCGTGGTCGCCGCCGGCGAGGACGGACGCCCCCGACTGTTGAACACCGTGATATGTCAAGGCCAACAGTGACGCCGGCGACACCCATCCACCAACCCATCGGCCGGACCGGCCGGTGGACAACATCATGCCAGAATGTACCAACTGCGGGAGCTTCGTCACGCCGTCGTTCGTCCGCGTCTTCGGAGGCAACGACGATCAGGTGCGGGGGTGTGACAGCTGTATGACCCAGACCGAACTCAACAGCGGCATCGCCGCCCAGTCGCCCGGCGAGGAGGTGCCGCTCGAATCGACCGACAGCGTCTCCTCGGGGCGGCGGCCGCCCGGCACCTGATCCGACGGGCGGGCGGCTCCGCGTCGTTCGCTCCCGAAGCGACGGCGCCCGGTCGGTACGGAAACGAGCGCCCCTCGCTCGAAACGGTGCCGTTGACGTTCCTCACAGCGAACGTGACTGTCCCCCGTGTGGTACGCTAGCAAGGTTTATCCGTCCCGTTGTGCAAAGCCTGCCTGCGGAACAGCCACGCTCCGCCCGCCGGAGGTCGATGCGGAGCCGTGGTCCCGGTTCGGGGACGCTGTCGACCGCCCGAGGTCGTCACGTTCCTCGTCATCGGTGTGACTCGGTACCGGCTCTCCCGAACCGGCCGCATTCCCCCCTCCCCGGGCACGAGGTTCGGGTGCTCGGGGCCCACCCCCATTGTGACGAGATGGCACACGAACTAAGTACCGCTGCGTCGAAGTTGCTCCACGATGACCCGACCGTTTCACCGAGCAGCGCACGGTCCGACGTCGGTCCGGCGTCACGTCGAACAGCCGAGCCGCGGCGGAGGGCGTCCGTGAGCGATCCGCTCCTGGGCGAGCTGTCGGGGTTCCAGCGGGACCTCCTGTACACGATTCCGGGGCTCGACCGACCCTCGGGCAGGACGATCGCGGAGGAGGTCGAGCGAACGTTCGAGCGATCGGTGAGCCACGGGTTGCTCTACCCGAATTTGAACGAACTCGTCGAGGCGAACCTGGTCGTGAAAGGGGAGATCGACCGGCGGACGAACGCCTACGAACTCACGCCCGTCGGCCGCGAACGCGCCGAAGAGCGGGTGCGCTGGGAACGGGATCGGCTCGGCGTGGGGTGACGTCGTCTCGAGTCCGCCACGTCGTCCCGAGTCCGCCGGGCGCCCCCGTCCCCGGTCGGCCGTCGAGGTGTCGCTCGCGTCCCGCGGCGAGCACGAGCGAACCGTCTCGTCGGGCCACCAGCCGTCCGGTCGCGACGACGACTGCCGCGGTCCGGCCACGATAGCACTCGAAAACCGGTGTGTCGACCCGGCCGCCGGCCGTCCATCGACGGGACGTTCACCCGGTCCAGGTCCGTCGCCGTCCGTCGTGGCCCGTCGCTCGGACTCCCACGGGGAGACGTTCCGAGAGTGACGTGCCCGGAGCACGATGGCGTCGACGGGGACACCCTCACACCAGTTTGCGAGTGCTTTTGCTGTCGAAGCGAGGGTACCGATCGTGCGGTGGCGGGTTGACGAGGCCGGCGAATCCGGGCGGCAACCGCGAATCCATCGACTGGAACGCTGGCCCCATTCCAATATATTATATCCTTTTCTACTAGTCTAGTAGTAGTGGAGTGTTAACAGATTAGAGACGGGATGCCTCCATGCGATTATTCGAACTCGAGTCACTAACGTTACGTGCATCCGAGCCGCTCTTTATAACCGTACAACCGAGACGGCCTGCGATCGACGAGAGGCCGCCGAACCGACCGACCGATAGCACTCGAAAACCGGTGTGGGACGGTACGCGTCCGTCCGTCGCATCACGGTTCCCTCCCCTCCCCTCCCGATTTCCCCAGCCTGCTCGCCCGGGCGGTCCGATCACCGACCGACGACGTGCCTACTCCCGTCCCGTCGTCGACAAACCACCATCCACGCACCGACCGACCGACATGACGTGACGATCACGGTGCGGCACTCCCGACACAGCAACAACGCTATGGTTCCCTGACGGAGTTTTCCCTGCGACGTTCTCCTGACGAACTTTCCTCGGACGAAGCTCTCCTGACGCGACGACTCGGGCACGGTGACTCCTCAGAGTGACACTCCCGGGAGTGACACCGCGAGACGAATCGGTGTGACCTCGAGGAAGCCGCCACGCACTCTGCTCGCCTCAGTTACCAACGAACGGACACGACGGCTTCGATCCGGCTCCTATGGGTCGAAACTGACCCGACCGTGACGGGATCGCCGGCGGCGCAAGACGCACGGCAGACGCCGGCTCACACTCCCGAGCACTCGAAAACCGGTGTGCGTCCGGCGCCCTCGCCGTCACGTTCGCGAACGCACCTGGAGAACTTTTCGCACGGCCGGCATAACCGGGCCGTACCGGCCCTACACCGACCGTTGACCGCGGGCGGTTCGATCGTCAAGCGAGGTGGGAACACGCTGCTCGATGCCGCCGGCCACCGTCGCCGTCCGCCGAGCACTCGAAAATCGGTGTGGGACACCCGCCGATTCCGGGGCGAACGGGGGCGAATCGGGGAGCAGTCGCAGTCACTCGCAGTCACTTGCACTCACTCGCAGAGCACTCGAAACGACCGGTGAGCACTTGAAAGCACTCGAAAGCACTCGTAACACCTAGCTTTATCCCCCCGGTGGCCGACACGCGTGTCAATGGGGTCGAACTCCATCTTCGAGGACGACGTGGAGATCATCCGCGATGCCGACCTCTTCACGGAGGAGCACACCCCCGAGGAGATCCTCTGCCGCGACGAAGTCATGCAGAACTACGTGAACGCGCTGAAGCCCGTCTACAAGGGGCGACCGCCGCGGAACGCGTTTCTCTACGGGGACACGGGCGTCGGGAAGACGGCGGCGACGAAGTATCTGCTTCGGGAGCTGGAGTCGGACATCCGCGAGCGCAACGCGGACAGGTCGCCCGACGAGCAGCGGGCGTTCACGCACGTCCGCATCAACTGTCAGAACATCGCGCCCTCGGACGGCACGGCCTCCTCCTATCAGGTGGCCATCGCGCTCGTCAACGAGTTCCGGGACGACCAGATCGCCTCGACGGGGTACGCCTCCCGGGAGGTGTACTCGATGCTCTACGAGGAACTGGACGACATCGGCGGCACGGTGCTCATCGTGCTCGACGAGGTCGACCGCGTCGGCGAGAGCGACACGCTGCTGTACGACCTGCCGCGGGCCCGCGACATCGGCTACGTCGAGGACACCCGAATCGGGCTCATCGGCATCAGCAACGACTACACGTTCCGCTCGAACCTCTCGCCGAAGGTGCGCGACACGCTCTGTGAGACGGAGATCAAGTTCCCGGCCTACAGCGCGGACGAGCTCGAGGAGATCATCGCCGCCCGCGCGAACAACGCGCTCCACGACGAGACGTACGACAAGGAGGTGCTCTCGCTGTGTGCGGCCCTCGCCATGCGGAACTCATCCGGGAGCGCGCGGCGCGCGATGGACCTGCTGAAACAGGCCGCCGAGCACGCCGAGAACGCCGGGAACATGCCGATCGCGCCGAGCGACGTGTACGCCGCCAAGGAGGAGCTCGACTACGGCGACATGGTGGAGTCGATCATCGACCAGGACCAGCACAAGCAGCTCATCATCGACGCCGTCGCCCGCCTGGAGGCGGACGGTCGCACGCCGGTCCGGACGAAGGCCATCCACGCCATCTACGAGCAGCTCGCCTCGGCCGCCGGCGACGACCCGCTGAGCCAGCGCGGGATGTACAACCACCTGACGCGGCTCGACATGCTCGGATTCCTCCAGTCGTTCCAGAACAACGAGGGGCTCCGCGGCGGCCAGTACAACACGTACGAACTGTCCGAAGCGCTCACCGTCCGACAGGTCGAGGACGCCATCGACAGCTCGGAGCTCCCGACCGCCGGCGTCGAACTGGAACTCGACAGCATCCTCGTGCGGGCGGGCCTCTCCGAGGAGTGACCCCGATCGGGGCCGTTCGACCGACTCGGCCGACGGACGGGGAGACCCCTCACCCGCGAGAACACACCAGTTTTCAAATGCTTACTTCCGGCTAGGACTCCCCTATCCATCGAAACCGCCGTCCAAAGCACTCGAAAACCGGTGTTCCGATCCGAACCGAACGCATTCGGTAGCCTCCCGCGAGCGACCGAACACCGGTTTTCGAGTGCTCGCAGGCCCCCACGACGGCCGAGAGCGTCGAACGGGGCTCCTCCCGAGGGCTGAGGCCGCGGGAGAGCACTCGAAAAGAGGTGTGTCCGACCGGCGCCGAGGCCCCTCGCACGCTGGCAGGTTCGGACAGAGACTCGCCGGAGACATGTCGGCGCGGTACAACCCGTATAACAATGGGGGAATCGGCTGTACGGATAGACGCTACCGGCCGTCGGAGGGCCTCGCGTGCCTGGCCCGGAGCGCGAACGCCTTCCGAAGGAGTCGGTGGCGACCTGCGGAGCGAGATTCGACGGTCGTTCCCCCCTGTACCGTCGACGACCCCACATCAGGTGCCGTACCCGGCATCCACCCCATCCGGCACCTTTTCGAACCGACCCGCCCGGAGACGGCGCGACGTGCGTACTCGGCGTCACGGACCCCACAGTCCGGGACTCGTCCGAGGCGTCCGCGCCCGCCGGGCGTTTTATGAACGGTCGCGCGTGAGCACCGTCTCACGATTCGTGTCGACGCGTCTCCTCACAACGTGCCGACGCGTCTCGTCGCTCGTGGCCGCCTCCGGGATCTCCGACCGGCCGCCCGTCAGGACGCACCGCCGAGGATCGCCATCGCCTCCCCGTCGGAGACCTGCTCGAACCGCCGGTAGAACTGGCCGACGGCACCGAAATGGGGCGGCGACTCGACCACGATCACCTCGTCGGCCTCGCCCGCCAGCCGATCGAGGGTGTCCGGGGGACCGACCGGGACCGCGAGCACGACGCGTCCGGCCCCCCGCGCCGCGAGCAGCCGGAGGCAGGCGGTGACGGTCGCGCCCGTCGCGACGCCGTCGTCGACCAGGACGACCGACGCGCCCCGAACGTCCGGCGGGCCGCCGGTGCGGTACGCCGCCTCTCTGGTCCGGGCGGCCCTCGCGGCGACCCGCCGCTCGCGTTCGACGTGGCGCTCGGAGATGCCGAGCCGGGCGATCGCGTCCCGGTTCAGCCAGACGCTCCCGTCCGAGGCTGCCGCGCCGATGGCGAACTCGGGGTTGCCCGGCGCGCCGAGTTTCTTGGCGACGACGACGTCGAGCGGCGCGCCAAGCGCGTCCGCGACCGGCCGCGCGACCGGGAGCCCGCCGCGCGGGATCGCCAGCACGAGGTCGGCACGGACCCCCCGGTCGCGGAGCAGCCGTGCGAGCCGTTCGCCCGCGTCGGTCCGGTCGCGGAACATGCGCGCTCGTCCTCGGGACCGATTCGGTCCGAAGGGTGAAATAGGACACGCGCCCGGCGGGGAACCTGACGGCGTCGCTCCCGGCCGAGTTCGACGACCTGTTCGAGTTCGTCGACTCGGGGGAGGCCGACGCGCCCTGGTGACTGTCGGGGGGCAGCCGACCTCACGACCGCAACCTGGGTGCGTCCCCCGCCAATCCCCACGCCAGGTGCCCGCTACTGGCCGACGTCGACGCCGAGCCGGTCGCACAGCCACGTCCACTGCTCGACCTGCTCGCGGACGATCATCTCGGTCGGCTTGCCGACGCCGTGACCCGTGTCGGTCTCGGTCCGGAGGACGACTGGCGCGTCGCCCGTGTTTCGCTCCTGCATCAGCGCGGTCATCTTGCGCGCGTGGCCGGGGTGGACTCGGGTGTCGCCCGCGGCGGTCTTGAACATCGTCGGCGGGTACGCCCGCTCGGCGACGTTGTGGTACGGCGAGTACTCGCGGAGGTACGCGAAGTCGTCCGGGTCGTCGGGGCTGCCGTACTCGACGGTCCAGTACTCGCCGAGCAGGAACCGGTGGAATCGGAGCATGTCGAGCAGCGGCACCGTCGAGAGCACCGCGCCCCAGAGGCCGGGCCGCTGGGTCACGGCAGCGCCCGTGAGCAGGCCGCCGTTCGACCCGCCGTAGGCCGCGAGCCGGTCGGTGTTCGTGTAGCCCGCATCGATCAGCCCCTCCGCGACCGCGTAGAAGTCGTCGAAGACGGTCTGCTTGCGCCCGCGCATGCCCGCCTCGTGCCAGGGCTCGCCGTACTCGCTCCCGCCGCGCAGGTTCGCCACGACGAACACGCCGCCGGCCGCGAGGAACGGCCCGCGGAAGCGATCGAAGCCGGGCGTCTGCGGGATGCGGAAGCCGCCGTAGCCGTACAGCACCGTCGGCGCGTCGCCGTCGGGCTCGAGCCCCTCGCGGTGGACGACGAACGCCGGCACCGCCGTCCCGTCGGTCGACTCGAAGAACTCCTGGGAGACGGCCACGTCGACCTCGTACGAGACGTCGGCCCGCGCGAGCGTCTCGGCCTCGCCGGTCCCGAAGTCGTAGCGCCGGACCCGCGAGGGCGCGTCGAACGTCGATTCGACGTAGAACACCTCGTCGTCCACGGTCGTCGTGCCGTCCCCGGCCGTCTCGCCGTCCCCGCCCGACTCGTCGCCCGAGACGCCGGCGACGCTGCAGAACTCGGGCGTCGGAATCCGCTCCACCGCTTCGCCGTCGGCCCACACTGTGAGCTCCGAACTGACGTCGTGCATGTGGTGGGCGAGCAGGCGGTCGCCGGCGAAGGCGATCCCCTGGAGCACGCCGTCGGTCTCGGGGACCGTCTCGGTCAGCGCGCTCGGGTCGAGCAGCCCGCCTCCCGCGGTTTCGGGATCATCGGCAGCGTCGGCGTCGCCCCCGTCGGCCGCGAGCGCCGCCATTTCCGCGGCCGGCACCGAGAGCACCCGCGAGAACGCGGCCCCGTAGTTCGTCACGAAGTGGACCGTCCCGTCGTGGACGTGCGGGCGGAACGTGCCGTCCGCGTCGGTGATCAGGGGTACGAGCGCGCTCCCGTCCATCGTGCTTCCGCCCGTCGTACTTTCGTCCGAGCCATCGGACCCGTCACCCGACTCCGCGGCGTCGACGTCGACCAGGAACACCTCCGAGTTCGCCGTGCCCTCGTGGACCGCCGCGAGCAGGGTGCCGGACTCGTCGTCGAACTCCAGTTGCGGCCAGTCGTGCTCGCCGAACGCGTCCGTGACGAACGGGTCGTCGTCGGGGTCGGTACCGTGTTCGTGGTAGTACAGTGCCTTCTCCAGTTGGCCGCCGCCGCCGACGTCGCCGGTGGCGACGTAGTAGAAGCCGTCGTCGGTCCACGCGAACCCGCCGGGGTTCACGCGGCCGAGCCCCGGTATCTCCTCGGTCACCGTCCCCGAGCCGACGTCGACGACGCGCACGTCGTACTGCTCCTCGCCGCCCTCGTCGTAGCCGTAGGCGACGCGGTCGCCGTCGGGGCCGACGACGTACCAGTTCATCGAGGCGGCCTCGGCCTCGAAGGCGTTCGGGTCGACGAGCCCCCGCGGCTCCTCGTCGAACGACTCGCGGACGAACAGCACGCCGTGGTCCTGCTCCGGGCCCTCGACGGTCTGGAAGTAGCGCCCGCCGCGGGCGGTGACCGCGCCGTGGTCGGTCACGCGCGCCAGCTCCTCGAACCGGGGGCCGAGCGCCTCGGCGGTGTCCCCGCCGAGGAAGCCGTCGGCGTACTCGTTCTGGGCCTCGACCCACGCTTCGATCGCCTCGCTCCCCTCCTCCAGCCAGCGGTACGGGTCAGTCACCTCCTCGCCGTGGAGGGTCTCGGTCACGGGGCGGCGCTCGGTCGCGGGCGGGGACGGTGGCATACGAACTCGGCGACGACGGCGGCGCATAAATCGTTGGCACCCGGCAGCGTTCGTGGGGGTTCGGACCCGGCGGGGCGATCCGGCGGCTCGCGGGCTCCGCCCCGGCTCCCATCGCCGCCGTCACTCGGCGTCGGCCGACGCGGCAGCCGTCACCGCGTCCCGGATCGCTCCGCTCGCCACCAGCCGCTCGCCCGCCCGCAGGTCCGCGTCGAGCGGCCTGTCGGTCTCCAGTGGCGGGACGACTTCGCGGACGGTCCGGTAGGCAGCGGCGGTGCCGTCGCCGAGCGTGAGGTCCGAATCGAGGAACTCGGCCGCCTGCGCGCCACAGACGAGTTCGACGCCGACGACCGTCGCGGCGTTCCCCGCGACCGTCCGGGCGTGCAGCGCCGCCTGTCCGCTCATGCTGACGTGGTCCTCCTGGCCGCCGCTGACGGGCGTCGAGTCCGTGGCGGCCCGGCCGAGCGAGCGGCACTCGTTCAGCAGCGCCGCGGCGGTGTACTGTGCGATCATGTACCCCGACTGGAGCCCGCTCCGCTCGGCGAGGAACGGCGGGAGGTGGTCCTCCTGGAGTTCCGGGTTGAGCATGCGGTCGACCCGGCGCTCACAGATGGCCGTCAGGTCGGTCAGCGCGGCGGCGACGTAGTCGAGCAGGTGGGCCAGCGGCGCGCCGTGGAAGTTGCCCGCCGAGAGCACCGCCGCGTCGTCGCCGCCGCTGGCCCGCCCCGCGACCGCCTCGGGCGGGAACACGAGCGGGTTGTCGGTCGCGCTGTTCAACTCGACCTCGACGGCCTCGCGTAGGTGGGCGACCGCGTCCCGGACCGCGCCGTGGACCTGCGGGAGACACCTGATGGAGTACGCATCTTGCACCCGGTCGCAGTTGCGGTGGGACTCGATGACCTCGGAGCCGGCGGTGAACCGGCGGACGTTGGCCGCGCTCTGGGCCTGGCCCGCGTGGGGCCGGACGTCGGTCACTGCGGGATCGCAGTTGGCCGTCGTGGACATCGTCACCTCGGTCGTGAGCGCCCCCGCGGCGTCGGCCGCGTCGAGGACGCGCTCGGCGTCGACGACGAGCAGCGCGGCGAGCGCGACGGTGAGTTGCGTCCCGTTGATGAGCGCGAGCCCCTCCTTGGGTGCGAGTCGGAGCGGGTCGAGGCCGGCGCTGGCGAGCGCGTCCGCCCCCGACAGTTCCGTCCGGTCGCTCGTTTCGGCGCCGCCCGCCACGTCGTCGCCCTCGCCGCCGGCACCGTCCTCCTCGTCCACCGTCGCCGTCCCCTCCCCGAGCAGGACGATCGCGACGTGCGCGAGCGGCGCGAGGTCGCCGCTCGCGCCGAGGCTCCCCTGGGCCGGGACGACCGGGTGGATGCCCTCGTTGAGCATCGCCACGAGGTGGTTGACCACGACCTCGCGGACGCCCGAGTAGCCCTTCACGAGCGCGTTGACCCGCGTGAGCATCAGGCCGCGGACCTCCTCGTCGGTCAGCCGCCTGCCGACGCCGGCCGCGTGGCTGCGGACGAGGTTCGTCTGGAGCGCCTCCACGTCCTCGGGGTCGATCCGCGTGTCGACGAGGTGGCCGAAGCCGGTGTTGAGCCCGTACACCGCCTCGCCCGAGTCGACGGCCGAGACGACACGCTCGCGGGCCTCGCGGACCGATTCCCGTGCCGCGTCCGCGATTCGGACGGCCACACGGTCGCGGGCGACCGCGCGGACCTCCTCGGGCGTGAGCGAGTCGCCGTCGAGGACGACCTCGGTCTCACTCACGGGCGACCCTCCCGTCCGCGACGACGCGACTCCCCTTCGAGAGCACCGTCTCGACCGTGTTCACGTCCAGGCTGTACGGGACGTCCACGAGTTTCCCTACGCCGTGGACGACCGCGTCAGCGGGTGCGCCGGGGCGGAGCGTCCCGACGCCGCCCGCCCCGTCCGCCCGGTCGAGCGCTTCCGCTGCGGCGTGCGTGACCCCCCGGACCGACTCGGCCGGCGTCATCCCCATCCCGACGCAGCCGAGCGTGGCGACGAAGCCCATGCTGCGGGCGAAGCAGTTCGGGTTGAAGTCGGTTGCGAGCGCGACCGGCGTTCCGGCGTCGAGGAACCGGCGGGCGTCGGCGTACGCCTCGCCGAGCGCGAACGCCGTTCCGGGCAGCAGGACGGGCGTCACGCCCGCCTCGACGAGTCGGTCGGCACCGTCGTCGTCGGTCCGGAGGAGGTGGTCCGCACTCGCCGCGCCGACGTCGGCGGCGACCCCCGTCGCCCCCACGTCGGCGAACTCGTCGGCGTGGATCTTCGGCGTCAGGCCGGCCTCCCGTCCCGCCTCCAGGATCCGGCGCGACTGGTCCGCCGAGAACACGCCGCGCTCGCAGAACACGTCGCAAAAGTCCGCGATGCCCTGCTCGGCGACGGCCGGTATCTGTTCGTCGACGACCCGTCGGGTGTACGCCTCGGCGTCGTCGCCATCGGGGACCGCGTGCGCGCCCATGAACGTCGGCACGACCGAGACCGGGTGCGCTTCGGCGGCCGCGTCGATGGCGCGGAGCAGTTTCAGTTCGGACTCGGTCGAGAGGCCGTAGCCGCTCTTGACCTCGACCGTGGTGGTGCCGTGCGCGAGCATGACGTCGAGGTGCTCGAGCAGGTTCGCGGTCAGCGTCGCCTCGTCGGCCTCGCGGACCGCTCTCACCGTGCGGAGGATGCCGCCGCCCTCGGCGAGGATGTCCTCGTAGGATTTGCCCCGCAACTTCGCCGCGAACTCGTCGGTCCGGTCGCCGGCGAAGACGGCGTGGGAGTGCGGGTCGACGAACCCCGGCGTCACCAGGCGACCGTCGGCGTCGACGGCGACGTCGGCGCTCCCGGCGGGGTACTCGCGCAGCACCTCGTCGGTCGTGCCGATGGCGACGACGCGGCCGTCCTCGGCGGCGAACGCCCCGTCCGTGATCGTCTCGACTTCGACGCCGTCGTCCGGGCCGACGACGAGTTCCGAGGCGCCGTGGACGACCGTGCGTTCCGGCGGTTCGCTCCCCGCCGTCGCCGACTCGCCGGAACCCGACTCCTCACGCACGGGCGGTCACCCCGGCGAGCGCGTGGGCGACCGCACGCGAGGCCGCCGTCACCGTCCGGCCGTCGCGGTCGAGCGGCGGCGCGCACTCCACGACCTCGACGCCGACGACGCGCCCGTCGCGGACGAGGCTCCCGACCAGTTCGTACAGTTCTGCCGTCCGAACTCCGCCGGGAGTCGGCGCGCTCACGCCGGGCGCGGCGGCCCCGTCGAGCACGTCGACGTCGAGGCTGACGTACACCTGATCGACGTCGCCGAGCGCCTCGACGGCGGCGTCGGCGATGCCCGCCGGGTCGGCCCGGACGTCCCGCGGCGTGAACACGGTGCCGTCGCGCCCGGCGAGGAACTCGGCGTAGGCGGTCGACGTCTCGAAGTGGCGCGCGCCGACGACCGAGAGCGCGTCCAGCCCGGCGTCGAACAGCTGCCGGTACGGCGTGCCGCTCGTCGGGCCGTCGGTCGGCTCCCGGCAGTCGAGGTGTGCGTCGAGGCTGACGACGCCGACGCTCGGCTCCGCCGCGCCGGCGGCCACCCCGTCCCCGACGGCGCCCGCCCCGTCCAGCAGCGGCAGCACGTTCGGAACCGTGAGCGAGTTGTCGCCGCCCAGAAAGACGGGGAGCGCGTCGGCCGCGTGGACCTCGCGGGTCGTCTCGGCGACGGCCTCCTGGACCGCGGCGACGTCCGGTTCGCCCACTCCCGCGTCCGTCCCTGCGTCTCCCCGTCCGTCGGCGCTGCCCGGAATCTCGACGTCGCCCAGGTCGCCGACGCCCGTCACCGGTCCGGCCTCGTAGTGGTGTGCCTTCGCGCCCGCCAGCGACTCGCGGATCGCGCTCGGGGCTCCGGCGGCACCGCGCCGGCCGATGACGGCGCCGTCGTACGGCTCGCCGACGAGGACCGCGTCGTACTCGTCGGCGTCCGCGAGCGCCGTCGGCTTGACGACGTCGCCGAACTGCGCGTCGTTCGGGTCGTCCGACGGGCCGAGCCAGTCGGGCGGCGCGCGGAGGGTCATCGCTCCTCCCGCATCGGGACCGTGACGTCCGACCGCTCGGCCTCCTCGAGGGCGTCCTCGTAGCCCGCGTCAGCGTGGCGGATCACGCCCATTCCGGGGTCGGTGGTGAACACGCGTCGCGCCTTCTCTGCCGCGAGCTCGGAGCCGTCGAGGACGACGTGGTTGTTCGCGTGGAGCGCGTTGCCGATGCCGACGCCGCCGCCGTCGTGGACCGAGACGATGTCCGCGCCCGCGGCACAGTTCAGCAAGGCATTCAAGATGGGCCAGTCTGCGACCGCGTCGGTGCCGTCCTTCATCGCCTCGGTCTCCCGGTTCGGCGAGGCGACCGAGCCCGCGTCGAGGTGGTCGCGGGTGACGACAATCGGCGCGCTGATCTCGCCGTCGGCGACCAGCTCGTTGATTTCGAGCGCGAACTCCGCGCGCTCGGTGAGGCCGTCGTCGTTCGATTGGTAGCCGAGCCAGCACACCCGGGAGGGGAGCCCCTGGAACGACACCTGTTCCTGCGCGAGGTCGATCCAGCGGCGGAGCGCGTCCTTGTCGGGGAACAGCTCCGTCACCGCCTCGTCAGTGCGGTGGATGTCGGCGGGGTCTCCCGAGAGGGCGGCCCACCGGAACGGGCCGCGGCCGCGACAGAACATCGGACGGATGTACGCCGGGACGAATCCCGGGTAGTCGAACGCGTCCTCGCGGCCGCGGTGCTCGCGGACCTGCCCGCGCAGGTTGTTGCCGTACTCGAACGCGACCGCGCCCTCGTCCCGGAGCGCGAGGATGGCGTCGAGGTGTCGCTCCATCGTGTCCAGGCTTTCGGCGACGTAGCGCTCGGGGTCGGACTCCCGGAGGTCGTCGGCCTCCGCCACCGAGTAGCCGGCCGGGTAGTAGCCCTCCAGTTCGTCGTGCGCGCTCGTCTGGTCGGTGACGACGTCCGGGACGAACCCCTCCGCGCGCATCGTCTCCAGCATGTCCACGACGTTCATCTCGATGCCGACGCTGTACGGCTCGCCGGCCTCGGCCGCGTCCGCGGCGCGGGCCATCGCCTCGTCGAGGTCGTCGACGCGCTCCATCAGATAGTCGGTCTCCAGGCGGCGGTCGATGCGGTCGCCCTTCACCTCGGCTGCGATGCAGACGCCCCGGTTCATCGTCACCGCGAGCGGCTGTGCGCCGCTCATCCCGCCGAGCCCGCCGGTGACGACCGTCCGCCCCGCGAGGTCGCCGTCGTACTCCCGGCGGGCGAGTTCCGCGAGCGTCTCGTAGGTGCCCTGGATGATGCCCTGCGTGCCGATGTAGGCCCACGAGCCGGCGGTCATCTGGCCGTACATGATCTTCCCCTGCGCCTCGAGTTCGTGGAAGTGCTCCCAGTCGTCCCACTTCCCGACGAGGTTGGAGTTGGCGATGAGCACCCGCGGCGCGCGCTCGTGGGTCTTGAACCGCCCGACCGGCTTGCCGGACTGGACGAGCAGCGTCTCGTCGTCCGCCAGGCCCCGAAGCTGGTCGAGGATGGCGTCGTAGGCGTCCCACGACCGGGCGGCGCGGCCGGTGCCGCCGTAGACGACGAGGTTCTCCGGGTCCTCGCCGACCTCGGGGTCGAGGTTGTTGTTCAGCATGCGGAGCGCCGCCTCCTGTCGCCAGCCCTCGCACTCGATGTCGGTGCCGGTGGGCGCGCCCCGGTAGCCGCGCCACTGCTCGCTCGGCTCGCCGATGCGATCCGCGGCGTCGGTCCGTTCCTGCTGGCCTGCCATGTCGTGCTAGTTGCACACGTGGGCGGATACCGTTCGGCCCTCCGTTCGGAGTGTCATTTATGTACCGTCGGGCCGCGCTCCCGTGCATGTACGAGGCGACGCTGCGCATCACCGGGCGGTCGGCGTACGCCGACGCGACGGCGGGCACGGCCGCGAGCATCGAACTCTGGTGTAACCGCCACTGCGACCTGCTCCACGTCTCCGCGGAGGCGGCAGACGAGGTGGAAGCCCGGGTGAGCGAGACGGTCGGGGTCCGGGAACGGCTCCGGAACCGCGGGGAGACCGTGCTGGTCACCGGCGACTGCCTCCGCGACCACGAGGCCGACCTGATCGAGTCGGTCCTCGACCGGCACGGCTGTCTCCTGTTGTACCCGCTGGAGTACGAGGGCGGCGACAAGATCTGTCGCGTGCTGTCGCTGTCGGCCGGAGCGCTCACCGACTGCTTCCACGACCTCCTGGCGGCCGACGCCGCCGTCACCGTCGAGTCGAAGCGGAAGATCGACTCCGTCCGCCCCCGAAGCCCGCTGCTCGCGCCCCACGGGGTCGCGCCCGACCTGACCGACCGGCAGTCCGCGGTCCTGCGGTACGCGGCCGACAACGGCTACTACGAGATCCCGCGGGCGGTGACGACCGCCGAGATCGCCGACGCGGTGGGGGTGACGCGCCGAACGGCCGAGGAACACCTCCGCCGCGCCGAGAACAAGCTGGTGGATTCGCTCGTCGACGTGGTCGCCTAGAGCAGCCCCATCGCCGCGACCAGGTGGGTGATGCCGGCGATCAACGGGACGAGGATGATCGTCCGCATGACGAACAGGAGGACGAGATCGCGGAACCGGACGGGCACGTCCGAGAACATGTCCATCGTCATCGGTCCGACGCTTGAGAAGAAGATGAGCTGGGAGACGGCCAGCACGGCGACGAAGAAGCGGGCCATCGGGTCGGCCTCCACGACGAGCAGGACCGGGACGTACATCTCGGTGATGCCGACGATGGTCGCCGGCGCGACGACCTCGGGGTTCGGGATCCCGAGCGCGGCGATGACGGGGACGAGCGGCGCGCCCAGGACGTCGAACGTCGGGGTGTTGGCCGATAGCAGCGTCGCGGCCAGCCCCACCGCGAGGATGGTGCCGAGGATGAGGCTCGTGAGCCGCACCCCGTCGACGAACCCGCGCTTTGCGGCGCCGAGGAACGTCTCGCCCTCGGCGGCCTTGCCGACGGCCTCGCTGGCCGCGAAGCGGACGTACTCCCCGGGCGAGCCCGTGAACGGGACCTCGGGGTCCGGGTCGGTGATGTACGCCTCGGGGGTCGTGCTGACCGGCGGCAGCCGCACGAGGATGGCCGCGGTGACGACGACACAGACGAAGTAGGCGGCGAAGATGACGGGGAACAGCGCCAGCATCTCCAGCGTGGCCGCGACGACGCCGACGAAGCCGATGCTCACAGTCGAGAAGCACGTCGCGATGGTGAACACGTCGCGCTTGCTGTAGTCGCCGCGCTCGAAGACGTTGCGCGTCACGTAGAGGCCGACGCTGTAGGAGCCGACCCACGAGGCGAGGCTGTCGAGGGCGGCCCGTCCCGGCAGCTTGAACAGCGGCTTCATCACCGGCCGGGCGAGCGTGCCGACGAACTCCAGCCCGCCGAGCTCGACGAACACGGTGATGAACACCGCACCGACCGGGATGATGACGCCCACGCTGTAGACGAGCGTCCCCCACATGAACCCGCCAGTGCTCGGCGTGTGGAGCCACGCGGGGCCGAGCTTGAGGAACATGATCGGCGCGAGGACGGCCCCCAGCACGCGAAGCGCCCAGAACACCGTCGAGCTCTCGAAGGCCGAGAGGTCGTACCCGGTCGTCCAGAGCCCGCGGTCGTCGAGCTCCGCGAGGGTGGTGGCGACGCCGCCGGCGACGATGATCGCCAGCGCGTACACCCCCACGGCGTCCGGGAACGTCCCGGTGATCCAGCTCACGACGATGTCGAACGGGACCGTCACCTCGCCCTGCCAGGGAACCGGCAGGAGGAAGAAGAACGCGCCGACGGCGAACGCGAAGCCGAACTTCGCCACCGCCCGCCCGTCGAACTCGTGCAGGTCGACGTCGGCGATGCTCCGCGCCGCGGGCTCGCTCTCCAGTCTGTGCGTGCCGTCCGCTCCTTCGGTTGCCATACTGTCCCATGTGTGAAACGGTGACGGTATACACCCTCCCGCCGCTCGGAGGGGGATTTAAGCCAGCGACCGGTTCACCCCGGCCGTCGGGGCGGTCTCCGCGTCGGCGTCCGCGGCCTCGAAGGCACCGGCACGGGACTCAAAGAACCCTTTGAGCGTTCAGCAGGTGTAAACTACCCCGGGTCGAACCGGGCCGTAATGACGTCGCTCCTCCCGCTCAAGCCAGCCACCGAGAACCTCGCCGGCCGCGACCTCGACCCGCGGCTCGTCGACTTCGCGGACGCCGACGCCGACGACGTCCTCGCGGCCGTCTCCTCGACGACGGCGCGTCGGATCCTGGGGAGCCTCTACGAGGAACCGCGGACGGCCTCCGACGTCGCCGCGGCCCTCGACACGTCGGTCCAGAACGCCAGCTACCACCTCGACCGCCTCGTGGACGCGGACCTGGTCGAGGTCGTCGAGACGTGGTACTCCGGGCAGGGCCGCGAGATGGACGTGTACGCGCCCACCAACAGCGCGCTCGTCATCCACGCGGGGGCCGAACACGCGACCCCGTCGCTCTCGACGGCGCTCCGACGCGCGCTCGGCGCGCTCGGCGTCCTCGGCCTGGCGAGCGCGCTCGTCCACGCCCGCTGGACCGGCCGCCCGTCCGTCCGGCCCGTCCGGACGCCGCTCCAGCAGCCGCCGGAGCCGACGCTCTGGGACGCGCTCGCCGGCTTTGCGACCGGTCCCGGCGGGGTCCTCCTCTGGGTCGGCCTCGTCGTGACCTGCTGTCTGTTCGGGCTCTGGTACTGGCGGACGTACCGACCCCGGCGGCGTCGTCACGGGTCGGCCTAGCTCGCGTCCGGGACTCAAAGGCCCTCTTTGAACCTGGGGTAGGGCGATGGTTACCCCCGTATACAGTGCGAGTGTGAACCGACGAGCGTTCATCGGCACGGCGGCAGGGATCGGACTGACGACCGCGGTGACGGGCTGTGTCTCGCGAGCGACTCCGGGCGGCGGTGGAGACGGTGGCGACGCTGACGCCGGCACGAACGCGGACGGTGCCGGAACGTCTCCCACCTCGCCGGACGGAACTCCCACCGAGACCGATATGCCGGACCCCACCGTCGTCAAGGCGGACGAGACGGACGAGCGGACGCTCGGGTCGGGCGCGCTCGAAGCGCGCGGGCTCAGGAAACCCCACCGCGTCGCGCTGACCAACCCGACTGACGAGCGGCGGGAGGCGACGCTCTCGATCGTCCGATCCGGTGACGCGCTGCTCGACGAGCGGTTCGACCTCGCCGCCGCCGCGACCGTCGCCGCGTCGCTGACGGACCTCGCTCCCTACGACGTCGAGGCGGCGCTGCCCGCGACGGACGCGACCGAGTCGCTGACGATCGGAACCGAGCAGTTCACCTGTAACCACACGCGGACGGGGATCGGCGTGCAGGCGGACGGATCGCTGGATTCGACCTCGATCTCGACGCTCATGGCCTGTCCGGGCGTCGTGACCGAACGGGTCGACGGTGACGGGCTCGCCCCGCAGGTGGTCGGTGACGAGCCGGTCCCGGCGGACACGGGGAAGGGCATTCACGACGTCGTCATCGAGAACCCGACGGACGACTCGTGGACCGTGCGGCTCCTCGTGGACGACCCGTCGACCACCCGCTTCGACGGCGTCTACACGCTCGAGGCGGACACGAGGGCGATCGTCACCGTCACCGAGAGCGGGGACTACGGGGTCGACCTGCGAGTCGTCGAATCGGACGCGGTCGCCACCGCGGCGCTCTCGCCCGGGAACTTCGACTGTAACGACTCGTCGACCACGGCCCGACTCGACGCCGAGGGCGGGCTCGACGTGACGACGGTGTCGACGCTGATGGCCTGCGGGACCGACGCGGGCAACGGGTCGTCGAACGAGTCCTCCTGAGCCCGCTTCGAACCGGTCCGTGGGGGAGTCGCGCCGCGTCACTCCCCGTCGCGGGACGGCGACGCCGTCACGTCGAAGTCGCCCGGGTCGGCGTCCGCGACCGCGGGAAGACGGCGGAGCCGGGGGCGAACGAGCACGTACAGCCCGCTGAATCCGAAGCCGAGCGCGGCCAGCCCCATCGTCGTCGTCGCGCCGAGCACCTCGGCGACGCCGCCGCCGATCAGCGAGCCGAGCGGCAGCGTGGCCCCCGCCGCCGTCCCCTTGATCGACGAGACGCGACCGAGGAGGTCGTCCGGGAACACCGTCTGGTTCAGCGTCGACGTGAGCACGCCGGCGACCCCCGCCGGCACCCACGCGAGCCCGAACAGGGCGACGGTGAGCGCCGTCGAGGGCGCACTGACCGCGGCAAGCCAGCAGCACGCGGCCAGGCAGTCGCCGGCGAGCAGCAGCCGGCCGTACGCGACCGCCTCGAGGCGGGGCGCGAGGAGCGACCCGACGAGCCGGCCGCCGCCGAGCGCGCCGAGCAACAGGCCGTAGACGGCGGGGCCGCCGAGCGCGTCGCCGAACGCCGGGAGGATCGCGAGCGTCACGCCGGTCGCGAGGTTGAGCACCGCCGTCGTGAACACGAGTTCGACGAAGACGGTTCCGCGGAGGACGTCGACCCCGTTCCGCAGGTCGGCGACGTAGGAGCCGACCACCGATTCGCCGGCCGGGTCGGGGCGCTCCTCCGTGGCGTCGGCAGCCGGCACCGTGATCTCGGCGAACAGGAGGCCAGCGAGGGCGAACGTCGCGGAGTCGAACAGGAACAGCGTCGTCGCGCCGAAGGCGGAGATGAACGCGCCGCCGAGCGCGTCGAACACCATGTCGAGCCCGAGCGTGACGGTCGCGAGCGCGGAGTTGGCCCGCGAGAGCCGCTCCTCGGCGACGATGCGCGGCACGAGCGTCGTCCCCACCGGTGTCATCACCAGCGTCGCGAGCGTCAACAGCGGGACGACCGCGAACAGGACGCCGACGCTCAGCCGCCCGGCCGCCGCGGCGAGCGGGAGCGCCAGCACGACGACGCCCTGCAGGACCTGCGACCCGACGAGGACGGGCTTGAGCGGGAGCCGGTCCACGATCGGCCCGGCGAGCATCTGGAGGAGCCACGGGAGCAACAACAGCGCGTTGGCGATCCCCGTGAGGACCGTCGAGCCGCTGAGTTCGAAGACGAGCCACAGGACGGCGACGGTGTAGAGGCTGTCCCCGGCGTTCGTCACGAACTGACCGGCGAAGAACCGCCGGAAGTCGCGGTTCCGCCACAGCGACGGGTCCTCCTCGGACGTGTCGGCCGTGGTCATGGACGGCCACCTCCGGCGAGCGTTGACGATGGTTCGAGCGGCCGATACGAGCGAGGCGGCCGTCGGTCGAGCGGCGATCCGTGATCGAGCGAGCCCCGGCTACCTGCCGGCGGCTCGGCGGCTGTCGGCATATGCGTGTGTGTTCGGTCGGTACACTGCGGCTACGGGACGTAGCGAAGCGAGCCCGGGTGCTGCGGCTATCGGGCCCGTCGCGCGGCGGGGGGCGCGAGCGGATCGAACACCGGACGACACGCGAGCCGGCGGATCATAGGACGGTTCACGCGTCGGATGAGTGACGCTAGATAAAGGTCTGGCGGTCCCGCGTCACTCGGTCGTGAACCGATAGCCCGCACCGGCCCGAACGGGAAGTAACCGGAACGCACCGCGTGTTCGGGAACGTCGAACTGCGGCCTCATCCGGCCACGAGAAGGTATCGCGAAATGGGATTTATCGATTGCGGGTCGGTGACGGGATCCCCGCGACGGAGCGGCCCTACACGTCCTCGAGCAGGGACGGAACGTCGTCCGCGTCGGCGTCGGCCAGCGTTGCCAGCCCGTGGCGGACGACGAGCGGGAAGAAGTGGCGGTTCTTCTCGAACTCCTCGTCGTACTCGAACTCGTACTCGGCCTTCAGCAGGTTGTACGTCCGTTCGAGTTCCTTCTTCTGCTCGCGCGGGAGGTACATGTACGTCCCGACCTGTTCGTCCTTTACCGAGCTGTCCGCCGCCGGCTCGTCCGACTCGGCCGTCTCGCCCGGTTCGTCCGACTCTCCCTGCTCGTCCGGTTCGGACGGTTTGGATGGTTCGGCTACGTTGGCCGCTTCGGCCGACTCGTCGGTCTCGGCCGTCTCGTCCGGTTCGCCGTCGCCCGTCGCCTTGTCCTTCGCCCGCTGGCGACGGTTCCGGAGCCTGCTGGCGCGGTCCTCTTCGCTCATGAGCGGACGCCTCCGCTCGTGGGTTCCGCACGCGCAGTGCGTGTGAGGTAACTCATGCTTCCACCTCCGTGACGGCGAACTGCTCCTCCAGGTTCGCGGCGACCTCGAGGAACACCTCGCACATGTCACACTCGGGGTCGTACTGCAGCAGCGAGGAGCCGTCCTCCAGGGCCTTCTGGACGGCCGCGCGCTCGCGGACCTCCCACACGGGAACCCCGTCGAACGCCTCGTTGATCCAGTCGACCATCTCGCTCGCCTGGTTCTTCCGGACGTCGATGCGGTTCACGACGACGCCCCGCTCGCGGATGGTGATGTCGTAGTCGAGTTCCAGGGCCTCGACGTGGTCGAACAGCAGTTCGAACGCCCGTTTGCTGGTGGATTCGGCCAGTGCAGGGATGAGGAGATTGCGCGCCGCGTACAGCGCGTTGTCCATCAGGTTCCCGAGGTTCGGCGGGCAGTCGACGACGATGAAGTCGTAGTCGTCCTCGATGCGGTCGAGCAGCAGCGCGAGCTGCTCCCCGCTCCGGCGCGAGAGCGTGAGCTCCGGCTCCGCGGCGGTCATGTCGATGTTCGAGGGCAGCACGTCCATCTCCGGGTGCTCGTGGACGATGTCGTGGACCGCCTCGCGCTCCTCCGGGTCGGTGAGACAGTCGAACAGCGTCGGCGGCTCGGCGTCGTACGCCTCCATCATCCCCAGGTTCTCGGTGGCGTTGCCCTGCGGGTCGAGATCGACGAACAACACGTCGTTGCCCCGCTCGTTCAGCGCCCCGCCCACGTTGATGGCCGTGGTCGTCTTGCCGACGCCCCCCTTCTGGTTCGAGACGGCCACCGTCGGCGTCCGAGACGAATCGGTCATACAAACTGGTTCGTCTGGCCCATCCGCATTAGCCCTTTGTGAGACGCTCGTCAGACGATACGGGAAATCCGTCCAAACTATCTAAACTGGTTTGGGCGGTTGGGTCCCCGTGTCTCGTTCGCCTTCCTCGGCCCGTTTGCCTCGCTCGTCCGGCTCGCGGGTCCGGGGCGGATCGGCCTCGTTGCGCGGTTCGCCCGGGCCGGTCAGTTCGCCCGTCCCGCGTCGAGCGCTGGCGGTCAAAAAATCGATGGCCACCAAGTCCGTTGACAGCGAGATTTCTCCTCGGCGTCTATCGGTTTTGCTAGCCGAACCGGACGAACCGGTCGCTTCGATGCGGCTCGGCTGGTTTGGGCCTCCGTTCCGGCTCGCCCGCCTCGCCCCGTTCGACTCGTTGGTACAGTTGTTCTCGCCGTCCTGAATCGGATCTCAAAACTTC